>DASSMN010000021.1:0-8121 GCA_035688885.1 Gemmatimonadales bacterium | reverse complement strand
TGGGCGGCGAGGGCACGGTGCAGTTCGGCGAGCCTCCCGCCGGCGTGGTGGACGTGGAGGCCGGGGCGGTGCTGGTGTTCGACATCCCGCTCCCCCGGCCGGGGACCTATGCGTTCGAGATCTCGCTCGACGGGGAAATGGCGACCCGGGTCCCACTCACGGCGGGGTACGCCGAGCCCCAGCGCTGACCGGCGAGCGGGAGATCCCCTTAGAATTCACCGTAGCTCGTGCGGGCCCCGCCCGCTCATCGCTCACGCTTACCGCTCACCGAACATGGATCGCGACCGCGCCCTGGCCCTGATGCACCAGTACACCGCGTCCGACGCGCTTCGGAAACACATGTACGCGGTCGAGATCGCGATGCGCGCCATGGCCACGCGGGCGGGCGAGGACCCCGAGGTCTGGGGCGTGGTGGGCCTGGTCCACGACTTCGACTACGAGCGCTTTCCCAACGCGGCGCACTCGGCCACCGACGAGCACCCCGCCGAGGGGGTCCGCATTCTCACGGCTGAAGGGCTGCCAGAGGCGAGTGGCCGGGCCATCCTGGGGCACGCCAACTACACCGGGGTACCGCGGGATACGCCGTTGGCCAAGGCCCTGTTCGCGGTGGACGAGCTGTGCGGCTTCCTGGTGGCCTGCGCGCTGGTGCGCCCGTCGCGGAGCCTCCGGGACCTCGAAGTGTCCAGTGTCAAGAAGAAGCTCAAGGACAAGGCGTTCGCCCGCGGGGTGAGCCGCGACGACGTCACCCAGGGCGCGGCGGAGCTCGGCGTTCCGCTCGACGAGCACATCGCCTTCGTCCTCGCGGCCCTCCGCCCGCACGAGCACCAGCTGGGCCTCGGCGTGCCATGACCGCTGCCGGCGCTGCCGAGCAGACGGTCGCGAGCGCGATCAATCGCGCCGCCGGCGGACGGCCCATCCCCGGCAACCATGTCGAGCTGCTGATCGACGGCCCCTGCGCGTACGACGCCATGCTCGACGTCATCACCCACGCCACCCGGTGGATTCACTTCGAGAACTACATCATCCGGGCCGACACGGCCGGCCAGCGCTTCGCCGACCTGCTGGCCCGGCGCGCGCGCGAGGGCGTGCGGGTCCGGGTGTTGTACGATGGCCTGGGCAGCGTCGGCACTCCCCGCAAGTACTGGCGCGCCCTGCGCGAGGCGGGGGTCGAGGTCCGCGCCTTCCGCCCGCTCTCACCGGTCGACCTGGTCTCCAACTTCTCGCGCAATCATCGGAAGCTGGTGGTGGGCGACGGCTCGCGGGCGGTCATCGGCGGCCTCTGCATCGGCTGCGAGTGGACCGGGGAGGACTCGGCCGATAAGAGTCCCTGGCGCGACACCGCCGTGGAGATTCGCGGACCGGCGGCCGCCGTGCTCGACCAGGCCTTCGGGCGGACCTGGGCGATCGCCGGCGGGACAATTCCCGAGGAGGACGTGGCCGGACGGGTGACCCCGCAGGGCAGCGCGGAGGTGCGGGTCATCAGCGGCGAGCCGGGACGCGAGCGTACCTACCGGGTCATCGAGCTGCTGGCCGCCGGCAGCATCAGCCGGCTGTGGATCACCGACGCGTACCTGGTGGCCCCGCCGCGCCTGTTTCAGGCCCTGCGCGACGCGGCCAAGGACGGCGTGGACGTGCGACTGCTGGTTCCCGGCTCGAGCGACCTGCCGCTGGTCCGCAACCTGTCCCGCATCGGCTATCGGGAGCTGCTTCGGAGCGGAGTGCGGATCTACGAGTGGGATGGCCCGATGCTGCACGCCAAGACCATCGTGGCCGACGGGCGCTGGTCCCGGGTGGGCTCCAGCAACCTCAATCCTTCGAGCCTGCTGGGAAACTGGGAGCTGGACGTCCTGGTCGAGGACCCGGCGCTGGCCGACGCGATGGAGCGGCAGTTCCGGCTGGACGTGGCCCGAAGCCGCGAGGTGATCCGTCGCCCGGCCCGGGGACCGCAACGGCTGAGCGCCGCCTTGCCGACCGTGCTCCGGCGCGAGGCGCCTGAGGTAGCGGCCCGGCTGCACGCGCCGACGGGGCGCGAGCGACGGCGCCGGGCCGCGCTCGCCGTGCGCGCGCTCATGTCAAACGCGCGGCGGTCGATCTTCCTGCCGCTGAGCGCGATCCTGGTGTCACTCGGCGCCCTGTTCTTCGCCCTGCCCCGCTTCACGGCCTACGTCTTCGGGGCGCTGTGCGGCTGGTTCGCGCTCAGCGCGTGGCGGGAGGCATTCCGGCGGCGGGACAAGGCGCCCATTGGCCGATAGGGCGATAGGCGGGTCACCGCCTCTCCCTCGCCTTCCGCCGACTCTCCACCTCCTGCACGATCTTGGCGAACTCGTCGCGCTGCTGAGGCGTCAGCACCGCCTGGATGTCGGACCGGGTGCGCGCAGCGATCGAGTCGAAGCGGGGGCGGGTCTCCCCCATGAGCGACTTGAGATCGGCCTCGCGGCGGGTCAGCACCGTGTCGATGGTGGCATGCTGCGACGGGGTCAGCTTGAGGTCGCGATCCAGCCGGGCCAGCATCCGGTCCTTGACCCCGCCATGCCCCGGGGGAGGCCCTCCGATGCCGAAACCGGGGGGACCGTGCCTCCAGGGCAGCGCCTGGTGCACAAAGAAACCGATGGCGATGCCCGCGATCAGCACCAACACGATCACCAGGCCGGCCACCAGCCGGGACTTCCGGGGCTCGTTCATCGGGGATCCCAGGAGGTGAACTCGTCCGCGTGGCCCTGCTCCAGCATGGAGGTCAGCACCGCGTCGTCGGGATAACTGGCCACGACCCGCGCGAGGGCCGCCGACTCGGGAGCCGCGTCGGTAAGTGCGAGATCCGGCTCGGGGGCGTCGGCCTGCCACAGCAGCGCCGCCGCGGCCAGCAGGGCTGCGATGCTCGCGGCCGCGGCCAGCCGGCGCCACTGCACCACCACGTCCCACCACTCCCTAGGGGCCGATGCCGGAACCCGGAGGTGCGCCCGCCGCACGATCGCGGCCCGCAGCCGGTCCCAGTCGACATCGGCGCCGGGCGGCGGCTGGTCGGCCGCGGCGAGCAGCCGGGCGAGCGCGTCGTCGCGGGGCGGATCCTGGTCGAGCGACCAGCGCGAGGAATCGTTCATCCTGACGCCTCCTGCAAGTGGGCCAACATGCGGCGCAGCGCCTGCCGCGCCTCGTGCAGATACCATCGTACGGTGCCCGGCGAGACCCCGAGCATGGCCGCGATCTCGGCACCGGAGAATCCATCGAGATCGAACAGCTGCACCACCATGCGCTGCCGCTCGGGCAGCCGGGCCAGTGCGGTGGTCACCGTCTCGCGGAGACCCGCCTGCTCCGCCGCCGCGGCCGGCCCCGCTTCGCGGCTCGCCACCCCACCATCCTCCAGCTGCTCCGCAGCCCGCCGGCTGCGCGACTTCCTGAAGTTGAGCCCGCGGGTCAGCACGATACGGTAGAGCCAGGGCCCGAACCGCCGGGTGGTGTCGAACGACCCGATGTTGGCCAGGGCCGCCAGGAACGCCTCCTGGACCACGTCCTCGGCATCCTCCCGATGTCCCAGCACTCGGAACGCGACCGCATAGGCGGGGCGCATGTAGCGGCGCACGATCAGGTCGAACGCATCCGCGTCGCCCGCCTGGACCCGGCTGATGGCGTCGGTCTCGTTCGCGTCGGGCGGTTCGGCCGCCTGGCGGGCGACCGGAGGATCGGGAGATCCCGGGCTCACGGCCAGCGGCCGGAGCTCGGACGGGATCCGGGCGAGCGCGTGGTGGGGCGTATCTCGTCCTTGGTCATGACCGGATGATGCCACGGAACGACGCCTGTGTATACAGGTCTCCCATCGCCGCCGTTGGCAAGCACCCTCCCAACGACGGACCGACCACGGGTGTATGTCCTGGGTCAACGGGAGCCACGGTAGCCGGGGCGGCACCCCATTGCAGTGACCGGGCGCGCACGCGTTCGGCCGGGGTCCTGGCGCCGTCCCGGCGCCCTGCCGGCTGCGACGGCCGCGTCGCCCGGCGAATCTGTCGTGGGGCCCACCCAGGCTATCTTCCGCTGTCGACCTCGAACCCCGGGCTCGGATGACCCGTACCCTGCTGGTGATCCTGGTATCGCTGCTGGCGCCCCTGCCTCTGACGGCCCAGGACCGGGCGATCACGCTCTCCGACGCGCTCAAGCTGGCCCAGCGCACCCAGCCGAGCGTGGTCCAGGCGCTGGGCCAGGTGGAGACGTCCGCGGCGCAGCGCCGGAGCGCCTGGGGAGCCTTCCTGCCGTCGCTCACCGCCAGCTCCTCGGCCAGCGATTTCTTCTCCGAAGGCGCCTCACGCATCGATCCGGTCACCGGGCAGATCCTCTCCGGGAACACCACCAACCGCAGCCTCAACGCTTCGCTCCGCGCGAGCGTGGATCTGTTCACCGGGTTCCGCCGCGGCGCCGACCTCAGGGCCGCGCGCGCGGGGCAGACCGAGGCCGAGGCGGGGCTGGTGGACGCCAAGTTCGCGCAGGACCTCGCCACCACCAACCAGTTCTTCGACGCGCTGAGCGCCGCGCAGCTGGTCGGCGTGCGGGAGAGCAGCGTGCGCCGGGCCGAGGAGCAGCTCAAGGTGTCGGTGGCCAAGCTGCACGCGGGCTCGGCGACGCGGTCCGACTCGCTCCGCTCACTGGTGACGCTGGGCAGCACGCAATTGGACCTGATCCAGGCCCAGACCGATCTCGCGACGGCCGAGGCCGGGCTGGCCCGCTTGGTGGGAGAGACCGGCCGCATCCGGGCGCTGGACGACTCCAGCTTCCACCAGCTCGCGGCGGTGCCTGACACCGCGGCGCTCCGCCAGGAGGCCGAGACCAGGTCGCCCCGGGTGCAGACCGCGGTGGCCGGCGCCAACGTCGCGTCGGCCAACCTGAGCGCCTCGCGCGCCGCCTACTGGCCCAGCCTCACCCTCGCCGCCAATACCAGCTGGAACGGCAGCCGGACCAGCGACTATACCTTCTTCAACCAGCGACAGCTGAGCCTGGCATTGAGCTGGGATCTGTTCAACGGCTTCGACCGCGAGCTCACCATCGCGCAGCGGCGCGCCAGCCTCGACGTGGCGGAGGCCACCGCGGCCGACGAGCGCCGGGCGGTGGATGCCGCGCTCACCCAGTACCTGGCCCAGCTCGAGGCGGCGCGGGCCACGATCGACATCACGGCCACCAGTGTCGCGGCGGCCACCGAGGACCTCCGGGTGCAGCAGGAGCGCTATCGGCTGGGGGCTTCGACCATCGTGGATGTGCTGACCTCGCAGGAAGCCCTCAATCAGGCGGAGGTAGATGTGGTGAACGCCCGTTTCAACTACCTCCGCGCCAAGGCGCAGCTCGAGGCGCTGATCGGACGGACGCTGTGACCACGAGCCTGGGCGACACCGCCGAGCGCATGGCGATGATGCCCGCGGACACTCCGCGGGACGCCGTGATCGTCACCCGCAATCTCCAGCGCGACTACGACATGGGCGGTGAGGTGGTGCGCGCGCTGCGCGGGGTGGATCTGGTCATCCGGCAGAACGAGTTCGTGGCCATCATGGGACCGTCGGGCTCGGGCAAGTCCACGCTGATGAACCTGATCGGCTGCCTCGACAGCCCGACCGGCGGGGAGTACTGGCTCAACGGCCACCGGGTCTCGGAGCTGGGTGACGACGAGCTGGCACGCATCCGCAACAAGGAGATCGGGTTCGTATTCCAGACCTTCAACCTCCTGCCCCGCGCCAGCGCACTGCATAACGTCGAGCTGCCGCTGGTCTACGCCGGGCAGAGCTCCCGTGAGCGGCGCCACGCAGCCACCGACGCCCTCACCCGGGTCGGGTTGGCCGACCGCATGGAGCACAAGCCCAACGAGCTCTCGGGCGGCCAGCGCCAGCGGGTGGCCATCGCGCGCGCGCTGGTCAACCGTCCCAGCATCCTGCTGGCCGACGAGCCGACCGGCAATCTCGACAGCGCCACCAGCGAGGAGATCATGGCGCTGTTCGAAGAGCTCCATCGCGAGGGCCAGACGATCGTGCTGGTGACCCACGAGACGGACATCGCGGCGCATGCGTTCCGGCAGGTGCACCTCAAGGATGGCCGGGTCGAGCGAGACTTCGCGACCGGACGGGGCGCATGAGCGCGCCGCGGGCGGGCGGTGCGCGTTCCGCCGGGCTGACCCGTGGCGGCCTCAGAACGGCGATTGCAGCGGGTGTCGTCCTCATCGCCGCCGGGGCCTGCAAGAAGCAGACGCCCCAGGTGGTGTACCAGGCCGTCCCGGTCGAGCGCCGGGATATCATCGTGAACGCCCAGGCGGCTGGCGCCATCCAGGCGGACACCACGGTGGAGGTCAAGTCCAAGGCGTCTGGCGAGGTGCTCCAGCTCAACGCCGAAACCGGGCAACTGATCAAGCGCGGCACGTTGCTGGTGCACATCGATCCGCGGAACGCCAGGAACGCCTTGGCGCAGGCGCAGGCCAACCTGACAGTAGCCCAGGCCAAGCTCACCAACGCGACCAGCCAGAAGCGCCGGGCCGACGAGCTGTTCACGACCCAGGCGATCACGCAGGAGGAGCACGAGACGGCGCTGCTCGACTACGCCGATGCCCAGTCGCAGGTGGTGAATGCCCGGGTGGCGGTGGACAACGCCAAGATCCAGCTGGAGGACACCGACGTCCGCGCGCCGGTCACCGGCACCATCATCGAGCTCGACATCGAGCGCGGCACGGTGATCGCCTCGGCCACCTCCAACGTGAGCGGGGGGACCACCCTGCTCAAGATGGCCAACCTGGACCTGATCCAGGTCAACACGCTGGTGGACGAGACCGACGTCGGTAAGGTCCAGCCCGGCCAGGACGCCACCGTGACCGTGGACGCGTTCCCCAACCGGACCTTCGATGGCTCGGTGCTCAAGATCGAGCCCCAGGCGCAGGTACAGCAGAACGTCACGGTGTTCCCGGTGCTGGTCCGCATCCACAACGAGAACGGCCTGCTTCGGCCGGGCATGAACACCGAGGTGGAGATCCACGTCGGCCAGCGCGACAGCGTCCTGGCGGTCCCCAACGCGGCGCTCCGCACCCAGCGCGACGTCGCCTCCGCGGCCGGGGTGCTGGGCTTGTCCCCGGATGACGTCCAGCAGCAGCTGGCCGCCACGGCCGGACAGGCGGGGAGCTCGGCCGGCGCATCGCCGCGCATGGGCGCCGAGGGCGGCGCGGGTGACTCGGCGGCGACCGGCGCCCGCGACACCACCCAGCGCCGGGCCGGGGACACGACTCGGCCATTCGCTCGGGATTCGGCCCGGGGCGGCGCCCGCTCGGCAGGCACTGGAGCGCAGGAGCGGCGCGGCGTCGGCGGGCAAAGCGGGGGTGGGGGCGAGCGAGCGTTCGGCGGCCAGCGCGGAGCCGGTGGACTGCGCCGCAGCCGCGGCACCGACGCGAGCGGCGGCCGCTACATCGTGTTCGTCAAGCGGAACGGACGGCCCGCCCCGGTCTGGATCCGCACCGGCCTCACCGATCTCGACTACAGTGAGGTGGTCCACGGGCTGGCGCAGGGCGATTCGGTCTACATCCTGCCAAGCGCGAGCCTGGTCCAGTCACAACAGGATCTCAAGCAGCGGGTCAACCAGATCACCGGCGGCGGCGGCGTGCCGGGCATGCGGCAGACCACGCCGGCAGGCGGGGCCCGGACCGCCCCCGGCCGATAGCCATGCTCGTGGGCGAGACCTTTGCCGTCGCGCTCTCGTCCATCCGAAGCAACGCGCTGCGGGCGGTGCTCACGATGCTGGGCATCATCATCGGCGTGGCGGCGGTGATCACGATGGTGGCGCTGGGGAGCGGCGCGCAGAAGGCGGTGGAGGAGCGCATCGCGGCGCTGGGGGCCAACCTCTTCACGGTCTTCGCCGGCCAGGGCCGTTCGGGCGCCGTGATGATCACCGACCGGACGGTGCTCACCACCGACGACTACGAGGCGCTCCAGCGGGGGACGACGCTGCTCCAGGCCATCGTGCCCGAGGCTCAGTCGTCGCAACAGGTGGTGTACGGCAATCAGAATCGCAATTTCAACATCATCGGCACCACCGCCAATTACGCCGAGGTGCACAACTACACGATGCCCTACGGCCGGATGTTCACCGAGGGCGACGACGCCTCTCGGCAGCGCT
>DASSMN010000022.1:0-2215 GCA_035688885.1 Gemmatimonadales bacterium | reverse complement strand
AACCAGCGAGTGAAGTAACCTCGCTTCGTGTCGGCGCTCGGCCGGCCGGCGCCCGCGATGAATGCGCGCCGACGGCCGTCGGGTGTGGTATCGCGACGCTCCTGCGCCGCGAAGCGGCGCTCGGCCGACGGCGCGCCCAGCTCCAGGAGCCGAGTCACCGTGTTCCATCGCGTTGGATCCCGGAGCGGCTCGCCCGCCAGCGAGTCCGCCTCGAGCAGCGAATCGAGCGCCGCCATACCCGCCGGCGATGCCGCGAGCGCGATGAATCCGTCGCTGTATGCCTTCCGCAGGCCGTAGGAGAGCTCGCCGTCGTCGGCGCCGGCTCGCAGGACCCGCTCGACCTCGGGCTGCACCCCGCGCTGCGCCTCCGGGCCAAGGTACGCCTCGACCGTCCGGCCGAGGCGGCCGATCAGCACCGGCAGGATCTGCTCGTCCCGCTCGGCGGGCAGCTCCTGGAGCACCAGTCGCGCGAAGCGCTCCGGCGGCAGTCGGCCGACGCGCACCTGGTCCCACAGCGCGCCCCAGAGCATCGCTCGGAGCAGGTTGTCGTCGACCTTTCCCAGGGCTCCCCGCTCCAGCGCTGCTACGCTCACTGAATCGAGCAGGAGCAGGAAGTAGCCGTAGTCTCCCGCGTTGGCGAAGACGTAGTCGGGCGCGGGGAGGCCGCGCGCCTTGGGGACATCGGTCACGCTGTCGCGCAGCTCGACCGGAATCCGCACCGGCGGTGCGTCGGTGTAGGCGAGGAGGAGCTCGGTGCGCTCGACCCACGGCCGACGACCCGACAGGGCGCGCGCCGGACGCTGGGTCAGGGTGAGGCGCGCGATCTTCCCTTCGCGAATCGCAACCCGCTGTTCGACCACCGGCATGCCCGGCCGGAGCATGAAGTCCTGCCCGAAGCGATCGAGCGGCCGACCCGCCGCCTTGCCGATCGCATCGAGCATGTCATGCCAGGTGGCGTTGGCGAACGCGTGTTCCTTCAGGAACGTCTGGACTCCCCGCCGGAAGCTGCTGTCGCCCACGAGATACTCGAGCTGCTTGAGCACGGCCGGGGCCTTGTTGTAGACGATCGCCCCGTAGTTGCTCTTGGCCTGGTCCAGGTTCTCCAGCGCCTGCCACAGCGGGCGGGTCCCCTCGGTGCGGTCTACCCCGTACGCCGCCGGCTTGTTGCCGAGATAGAAGGTCTTCCAGGCGTCTGCATCCGGCTCCAGGTCGGCCAGCGCCTTGGCAGCCATGAAGGTGGCGAAGCCCTCCTTGAGCCACAGGTCGTCGAACCAGCGCATGGTGACCAGGTCCCCGAACCACTGGTGCGCCACCTCGTGCAGGATGGTGGAGTAGCGGGCCAGCCGGCGGGGCAGGGTCGGCCGCTCGCGGAAGATGAAGGTGTCCTCGCTGTAGAACACCGCGCCGGGATGCTCCATGCCGCCGAAGGGAAACGCGGGCGCGAGGATCAGGTCGAACTTCGCGAAGGGATACGGGCGGCCGAAGTAGCTCTCCATCCAGGCCAGCGCCCGGCCGTTGAGCGCGATGAGCGTATCGAGGTCGGCCTCGCGCGCCCTGGAGCGGCGGACGTACGCGGTGATGGTCCGCCCGTCCGTCGTCGCCGTGCGTCGTTCCCAGGGCCCGGCCGCGAACGCCATCAGGTAGGTGCTGATCGGTGGTGTCGGCGCGAAGCGGGCGGTGACGTGCGTCCCCGCGGTGTCAGAAAAGGCGACCGGACCGTTGGCCACGACCGACCACTCGGCCGGCGCGGTAATCGCGAGGCGAAGTCGGGCCTTGAGATCGGGCTGATCGAAGCAGGGGAAGAGCTGGTTGGCATCGGCCGGGACCAGCAGCGTGTAGAGATAGGTCGCGCCGTCCGAGGCATCCTCGGTGCGGATGATGCTCGCCCCGCTCGGGGCGATGTCGGCGACGAAGCCTGCGATCACCGTGTTCTCGCCCGCCCGGAGGGCGGAGGCCGGAAGGATCAGGTGCCCGTGCGTGAGGCGCGGAACATCGAGCGGCGTGTCGTTGATGCTGACCGCTCCGAGCCGCCGGCCTCGGAAGTCGACGATCGCGTCGCGCTTGCCCGAGCGGTGGAAGCGGATCACTACCCGTCCCACCGCGCTGTCGGGCGCGGTGATGTCCAGCGCCAGCTGGTAGCGGACATCGGAGATGGTCGCCGTCCGGGCCCGGGCAAGGGCGAGGGAGATCCCGGGCCCGGGGAGGGTCGAGGTGG
>DASSMN010000532.1:0-2400 GCA_035688885.1 Gemmatimonadales bacterium | reverse complement strand
GCACCAGTCCAGCAAGGCTCCGCCGACGACCCGGTGTCGCTCGCGCGGGCGGTGCCGGGCTTCGGCGGCTTCTTCCTGGATGAGCTGGGCACGCCCACTGTCTACCTGACCAACCCCGCCAACCGCGCGGCCGCCGCGCTGGCGCTGGGCCCGTGGTTCCAACAGCAGCATCAGGCCGCCGGCGCGATGCGGGTGCTGCCGGCCCGGTTCGCGTGGGCGGACCTCGAGCGCTGGACCGCGCAGGCGACGCCCGAGGCGCTGGCCGTTCCCGGGGCCGTGTTCAGCGACGCCGACGAGGCGGCGAACCGAGTCCATATCGGTGTGGAGAGCGCAGGGGCCGCGAGCCGAGTGCGCGCCGTGCTCGCCCGCCTGGGCATCCCGGCGGCCGCCGCGGCGGTGGACATCGTGAAGCCGATCCGCCAGGTGGCCACGCTGCGGGGCGCCGTGCGACCCGTCGTGGCCGGGGTCCAGATCAACTTCCCCGGCTTCCTCTGCACGCTGGGCTTCAACGCCACCCGGAGCGGGGTGTCCGGCTTCGTCACCGCGTCGCACTGCACCAACACGCAGGGTGGCACGGAGAACACGCCGTACTGGCAGCCGACCCAGATCAGCAAGCCGACCCAGATCGCCACCGAGACCGTGGATCCCGGTTATAAGTCCACGCTCGCCGGCTGCCCGTCGGGCCGGCGCTGCCGCCGGAGCGACGCGTCGTTCGCCAAGTACATCAACGGCACTACCCATACCCTGGGGTCGATCGCCCAGACCTCCAGCACCAGCGCCAGCAATCTTACGATCTCCGGTCACTGGAGCATCACCAGCAACGCCACCTCCAGCTTGTTCACCGTCGGCTCGACCGTCAACAAGGTGGGCCGCACGACCGGCTGGAGCAAAGGCAAGGTGGTCGCCACCTGCGTGACGGTGAACGTGGGCGGCTCGAACGTCACGCAGCTGTGTCAGACGGTCGTGAACGCCAAGGTGGGCGCCGGCGACAGCGGGTCGGACGTGTTCTCCGTGACCAGCGGCAACAGCGTGAAGCTGGCCGGGGTGCTGTGGGGCGGCTCGTCGGACGGCACGCAGTTCGTGTTCAGCCCGTTCGCCAACATCACCGGCGAGCTGGGCAGCCTGACCACGCACTGAGCGCCATGGACCCGGATACCAGTGTCAAGCTGACGGTCTACCGGCACTTCGCCGAGACGGGCACGGCGCCCACGCCCGGGCAGGTGGCGGCCGCGCTCGACTGTTCGCCGGACGAGGTCCGCGCCGCGGTTGCGCGGCTCAGGTCCAACCGGGTGCTGCTGCTCGAGCCCGACGGCGAGACCATCCGCATGGCGCCGCCGTTCTCCGGCGTGCCGACCGTGCATCGGGTGGAGGTCGGGCGGCAGCGCTACTTTGCCAACTGCGCCTGGGACGCGCTCGGCATTCCAGCCGCGCTGCATCGCCAGGCGGTGGTCCACTCGAGGTGCGGCCAGTCGGGCGAGCCGCTCCGGCTCGAAGTCGGAGTTGACGGCCCTGAGGCGAGCGACTGGCTGTTTCACTGCCAGGTGCCGGCGGCCCGCTGGTGGGCCGATCTGGTGTTCACCTGAAGCACGATGCTCTTCTTCCGGTCGGAAGAACTGGTGCGCGCCTGGTGTCGAGCCCGGGGCATCGAGCCGCGGCCGATCGTGAGCATGCCCCGGCTCTGGCAGCTGGCGGTCGCCTGGTACGCCAGCCGCCTTTCACCGGAGGCCAGGCGGCCGGGGCCGGACGAGATGCGCGCGATCTTCGCGCGGATCGGCTTGAGCGATCCGTTCTGGGACCCGCAGGCGGACGCGTTCGGGAAGGCCAACGGGGAGCATCGCGAATGACCCATGCGCTTTCAGCCAAGCTCGAGCGGGAGCTCAGCGAACAATTCACGGCCGCCGACCGCCGCACCGCCCACGTGATCCTCATGCAATACGGCGTGGCGCCGCACGAGCGCGACGTCGAGCATGTGCGGCAGGCGATGCTGATGCTGAGTGAGGGACAGGTGGGTCGACTGGCGTATTTCCTGGCAGCGGCTCAGCACCGGTATCAGGACGTGCTGTTCTGGGCCAAGCACCCGGATCAGGCGCCTCGGCCCTAGCCGCCTTCAGTCCCGGGGGTCCAACCGCCGAGCGGTGGGGGATCGCCCGGCTCCAGCCTGGCCGCCCCGGAACTCGAAGTGGCTGTCGCTGGGTACCCGACCCTCCGAATGCCAGCGCGGGCTCTCGTCCTGTAACTGCTTGAGGACGGCAGCGGTGAGCTCATCGGCGGGATACCACACGCCGCTCCGAAGCGTGGGATACCACTGCTCGAACTCCGGGCGAAGACAGCCCTCTCGCTTGGACATCGGGTCCCCCTCACCGCGGTGGTCGGGCGCCCTCAACGATGGGCAAACCTGCC
>DASSMN010000042.1:0-2486 GCA_035688885.1 Gemmatimonadales bacterium | reverse complement strand
CGCCTTGGTGGAATCGGGGCCCTCGGGGCCATCCTCCGGACGAACCCACAGGGCAGTCCCCAGATATCGAAACGTGAGCCGGACGACCTGCGCGGAAGCCGAGTCGACCCACATCTGGCCCACGATGAGCGCCGGGCCGGTGCGCCGCGGGGTGACCTGGACCCGGATGAGGTGAAGCGTCTCGCCGCCGGCCGGCGTCACCGTGAGCTCGCCGGTGATGGCGTAGCGATACCACGAGGGGCCGGCTGAGGCGAGCGGGTGAAGCGCGCCGGTGGCGGGAAAGCGGCTGCTGAAGATGCGCACCGAATCGTCCACGCCGCGGGGCACGAACCATGGCCGGGCCCAGAAGCTCGATAGCTCGAGGTCGTGCCGCCGGGAGCGGTACCGGCGCCCCAGGACGTCGACCCGCAGATCGTTGGGCTGCTGCCACTGCACCCGGGCGACCTGCTCTTCGACCGCGGTGGCCGGCGTACGCGACCACACGCTCCGACCGATGGCAACCGAGAGCCGGTAGCGGATGGTGGCCTGATAGTCGGCCACGGTCGAATCGCTCGTCCGGCGTCGGGCCATGGCGCGCTCGACGAGCTGTTGAACGGCTGGACTGGAGTAGGGTGAGGCGGTGTCGGCTTGAGGAACCTGCAGGACGGCTGTGGACAGCAACAACGCTACGAAGTTTGCGCCCATTTGCTCCGGCCGTCTCGGTGGAGCCCGTACGCCTTGAGACGGCGCCAGAGGGTGGTCCTGCTGATGCCCAGGTGCTTGGCCGTCTCCGCGAGCTTCCAGTTGTTCGCGTCGAGCGTCTTGACGATAGCCTCCTTTTCCCGCGCAGCCAACGTCGTCGGCCCTTCGACACCCGGAATGAACATGGCCTCCCCCAGTTCGAGCGCCCCCACCCGCAGCGGACGCAGGCGGCCGCCCACCGCCGCGAGGCGGGGCATCAGCTCGGGAGCATGCTCGCTCAGCTCCATGCCGGCCAGCGCCTCCCGTGCCTGCGTATTGGCGTAGAGCACTCGGCCTTCAACATCGAAAACCACGACCCCTTCACTGAACCCGTCGAGCAGGGCCTTGGCGAGGGGGGAAAAGACAGATGGCAGCGAAGTGTGTGGCAATGCGTCCGGCATAGTAGATGGATACGACACTCGCGATCCCGGAGTTTCAAAGGTGGACGTATGGTAACTTCTGGCGCGGCTTTGACCTGGGAATCTACACCCTTCAAATGACGTGCACCGCGGCCCCAGGTGCACATTGGAGCGTACCGGTCCGCCCAGGTACCCGCGGCTCAATGCCGGCCCCCGCGTCCACGCCTGCGGTGCCGAGGGGGCCCTGGCCGAGGCCCCTTCCCCGGCCGGTTCCGGGGGGAGGGCCGTTCCCCCTCCTCGGAGCGGTGGGGCCGGGGTGCCCGCCGGAGCTCGGCCTGGAGCTCGGCGATGGTGTCAGCCAGAACCGGCGGGTGGCGCCCCCTGAGCAGGGCGAAACGAAGCGGCCGGTCGAGGGGTGGCAGGTCTCCCGGCCTGAGTCGCTTGGCCTGCCCCTCACGCAGCCTCACCCTCGCCACGCCCTCACCACCGACCACCTCGTAGTCCAGCGGCGCCGCGTCGCCCCGCACCCGGATCATCGCCGGCAACGCGTCGAGGCGCGCTCGGGTTGCCTGGTCCACTATCGCAGCCGGTTCTAGAACAATGCGCGTGGCGAGGAAATCGTCCCAGCTCCGGACCGGCTCGAGCTGAGCTTCGATCCGCTCCCGCACCGCTCCAGGCGCCGCATCGGCCAGCGTGCCACCCGAGCGACGCCACAGCTCGTCGAGCATCTCCACGGCCCGGCGGATCCGCCCCTGGTCGGGATGGGCGGTCGTGCCCGCCAGCAGCGCGTCGGTCAGCGTGTCCCGCGCGGCGGGACGGAGCGCCTCGGGAATCACGCCGCGCAACGGTTCGACCTCGGTGTCGAGGTCGAAACCGAAGTACCGGCGCCGCCGCTCCACGGCCAGGCCCTGATGCTTGCGCGGACCAGCCAGCATGACCCGCGGCGGCCCCAGGCTGGCATGCTCGCCGACCAGGTCGTAGGACAGCGTGGTGCCTTCGATGGACGCGCGCGGAATGCCGAACCGGTCGGCGAAGTAGCGGAGCGCGCCGGCCACAGCGCCCCAGCTGCCCGCCACCGAAGTCTTCGCCACGCGGGCTTCCTGGCCGTCGGCGGTGTGCTCGTCGATCACCAGATCGAACGGCATGTACTCCGCGAGCAGCTCGGCCCACGACTTCCGGATCTCCTTCGAGGCGTAGGGGAGCTGTTTGGGCAGCGGCAGCTCCAGCGAGCGATACACCGACGCCGTGCCCAAGGCCGCATCCTCGATGGCCTTGACCAGCACGCCGCGCCGCTCGGCCCAGTCGGCCAGGCCGTCTTCGAACAGGTGCCGCGGCAAACCGTAAACCTCGCCGAGGTAGCCATGCTGATTCACCGCCTCGGCGTAGAGATTGTAGGCCGTCAGGTGA
>DASSMN010000044.1:0-5482 GCA_035688885.1 Gemmatimonadales bacterium | reverse complement strand
CAGGCCCAGCCGGTCGCGGTAGAACTCTACCGCCCGGCCGATGTCGGTCACGAAGATGGCGATGCTGTAGAGGACGGGCTCGCGAATCTGGGTCACTGGAAGAGTCCGGAGAGGAGGCGCACGAGCAGGACCGCCGAGGCCACGGCACCGGCGGTCAGAAGCAGCAGGCCGACCACGATCAGCGCCACGAACCGTCGGCTTGAGCGGCCCACTTCCACCGGGCGCTCGAGGTAGCCATCCAGCAGCGCCAGGTTGCGGATGTTCGCCTTGAAGGCGATGTCGAACAGGTCGCCCAGGATCGGTACCTCGCCGATCAGGGTGTCGAGCGCGATGTTCCAGCCCATCCGCGCCAGCAGCCCTCGCGGGACGCCGACCCGGGCCGCCTCGACGACGATATAGAGGGAAAACAGCCCACCGAGCAGGTCGCCCAGGCCCGGCACCAGCCCCACGATCCCGTCCACCCCCAGGGTGTAGCGGGTGCCGGGGATCGGGATCGAGCTGTCCAGCAGCCACCCGATGCGCCGAAGGCGCGCCAGACGGCGCGGATCGAAGGTGATGACCTCGGGGTGCTTCGAGGTGGCCACGTCAGTGCGCTGCATGGTCTGCAAGCTACACTGCCGGGCTTCGATGGGGGCAAGATGGGCACGGGAAGACGAGCCCCCGATGCACTGCGGGCCGCGCACTGCATCAGAGGCTCCCGGGCGCCGAGCCGCGCGTCCGGCGACGGGCTCCCACTCCCGCCGATCTTCTCCAGCGTGAACCTTGGCGCACGTCGTACCCTTGTGCGGCCCTGCGGGTCCGCCGTGCGCACAGGAGACGGCGGCGAGGACGATGGCTGCACCAGCTGGTGCAGACCGAAACGGCTAGAACAGGCGGCGAAGCAGGTAGAGGAGAAGGCTGAGAGCCACGGAGACGACCAGCATCGACACCAGCGGCACGTAGACGTGGAACGATTCCCGCTCGATCCGCACGTCGCCAGGCAAGCGCCCGAACCAGGACAGCGCACCCGACCACACGAGCAGGCCTGCCAGCACCAGCGCGATGCCGAGTCCGACCAGCAGCGGGCCGGGCGAGGTCGGACCGGTCACGGGATGCGAACGGGAGTCGATGAGATCGGTCCGTTCATTGGGCGCGAGTGCGGGTACCGCACCCTCATTCGATGAGACCGGAACGGACCGCGTGGATGAAATCGGTGTAGGCCGGCGTCCCGCCCGCCTCGCGCACGGCTGACGCGATCTGCCCGCGGTGGTACGACGCGTGGAGCACGACGTGGCTCAGAATATCGGCCACGGTACTGGTCCAGAACTCGCCCTTGCTGTTGCGGTAGCCCACCCCATCGTACAGGCTCTCGTCATCGAGGTCCTCGAGGCAGCGCATCCACTCGCCCTGGAGCTCCGTGAGCTCGGCGGCGCACGTTTCCAGGTCGAAATCGGGCCACACCGGCATGCTCGGAGGCTCCTGCCGGATGCGGGCGATCCAGAGCCGCTCCGCGCCGATGATGTGACTGAGCCATGCGACGGCCCTGGGCGGCGCCAGCCCTTGCTGCAGCGAGACGAGGGCCGCCACATTGGCCCAGCCATCATGCTCCAGGAGACGGCGAAAGCGGACCAGCTCCGGACTCATGATCGGGTCTCCTGGCGATCCAGCGATGCGAGCGCGGCGCGGACGTTCCGGCGCATGCCCCGAAGCCCCGGCCGCTCGAACGGCGTCGTGCCATAGCGCCGCTCGAACTCGGCATCGTCCATGGCGTCGAAAAGGCGCTCGTCCGCGCCGGCCAGCGTGTGCGCCGGGCGCAGCTCCGGCACGACCGTTGGCTGCGCAAACCGCTCGTTCCACGGGCACACGTCGTTGCAGATGTCGCACCCGAACGCGAACCCCTCCAGCTGCCGGGCCAGCGGCTCGGGAATCGGGCCGCGCTGCTCGATGGTGAGATACGAGATGCAGCGGGTTGCGTCGAGCACGTGCGGCTCGACGAGCGCGCCCGTCGGGCACGCTTCCAAGCAGCGGGTGCAGCTGCCGCAATGATCGGCGGTGAACGGCGGGTCGGGCTCCAGGGGCAGATCGGTGAAGACGCTGCCGATGAAGAAGAACGACCCCACGCCGGGCCGGATCAGCATGGTATTCTTGCCGATCCAGCCCAGCCCCGCCCGCTGGGCCAGCTCCCGCTCGGGCACCGGACCGGCATCCACGTATGGGCGCGCGACGGCCGCCCCATGCTCGCGGAGCCACGCCGCCAACATGCCAAGCCGCTCCAGCGTGACCCGGTGATAGTCCGTTCCCCGAGCGTACTTGGCAACGCGCGGCGGCTCCAGGTCCGCCGGCTCGTCCGGCCAGTAGTAGTTCTCCAGCAGCACCACCACGGCCAGAGACTCAGGCACGGTGAGGCGCGGGTCCTTCCGGCGGCGGGCCTGGCGGTGGAGGTAGCGCATCGTGCCGGCGTAGCCTCTGGCCAGCCAGGCGTCGAGTCGGTCGGCGTGGGGCGGAGGGCTTGGATCGGTGATGCCGCACGCCAGGAAGCCGAGCTCCGCGGCACGCGCCTTGAGGGCGCCGGCGAGGGTCACGAGGAGGAGGCGGAGACTCGGACCGGTGGGACCGAGGGTGCCGACGACGCTGGGGTTGGCGCCGCGGCGAGCCCGGCCGACTTGCGGGCAGGCGGCGCGTACTCGCCCTCGCCCGTGATGAGCCGGGCCCCTCGACTGAAAGTGAGATACGACCAGGCCCACTCCAGCAGGACCAACACCCGATTGCGGAAGCCGATCAGGAAGAAGATGTGCACGAAGATCCACGCCAGCCATGCGATGAAACCGCCGAAGTGGAGCTTCCAGATGTCCGCCACGGCCTGGCCTCGCCCGATCACCGCGAGCTGTCCCTTGTCCCAGTAACGGAACGGCCGGCGGGGCCGACCGGCCAGGTCGCCGCGGATGGTGCGGGCGGCGTACTCGCCCTCCTGAATGGCCACCGGGCACACGCCAGGCAGGGTGCCGCCCTCCTGGTGGTTGAACGCCGCGGCGTCGCCCAGCACGAATACCTCGGGATGGCCCGGGATCGAGCAGTCGGGCTCGACGATCACGCGGCCGACCCGATCCAGGGGCGCGTCGAGCGTCTTGAGCAGGGCACTGGCCATGTTGCCGGCCGCCCAGACGACCGTCCGCGTCGGGATCACCCAACCCGCCGCCTCGACCGCGCCGGGACGCACGTCGGTGACGAAGGTGTCGGTGCGCACTTCGACGCCGAGACGCCGGAGCTCGCGCTTGGCCTCGTTGCTGAGGCTCGGCGGGTAGGCGGGCAGCAGGCGCGGGCCGCCTTCGAGCAGCAGGACGGTCGCCTCGGTGGGGTCGATGTGACGAAAATCGCGCTTGAGCGCGTAGCGGCGGATCTCGGCGACCGCGCCCGCCATCTCGACGCCGGTGGGGCCGCCGCCCACCACGACGAAGGTCAGCAAGGCGTGGCGCCGGACGGTGTCGGTCTCCCGCTCGGCGCGCTCGAACGCGAGCAGGACGCGCCGGCGGATCTCGAGCGCATCCTCCAGGCTCTTGAGCCCGGGTGCGAGCGGCTCCCATTCATCGTGCCCGAAATACGAGTGGTGGGCGCCGGTGCCGACGATGAGGTAGTCGTACGACTCGGACGTGCCGTCGGCGAAGCGAACCGTTCGCGTCGCGACGTCTACGTCGGTCGCCTCGGCCAGCAGGACCTCGGTGTTCTTCGAGCCGCGGAGGATGGAGCGGATCGGCGAGGCGATGTCGCTCGGGTTGAGGCCGGCGGTGGCGACCTGGTACAGCATGGGCTGGAACAGGTGATGATTGCGGCGGTCCACGACCGTGACGCGCACCGGCGCGCGGCGAAGCGCCTTCGCCGCGTAGAGTCCGGCGAAGCCGGCGCCCAGGATCAGCACGTGGGGTCGGTCTGCAGGGTTCCTGTCGGTCATCAGAGCCCCATCGTCTCGCGCCGCCACCGGGCAAAGCGGACCACGTCCTCGGCCGGCGGCACCGCCGCCTCGTCGGCGTAGGCGGTGTACATCCGCCAGCGCAGGTACTCGCGATCGGGCAGCGGCAGGAACGGCACCCGGGTCCACCACCGGCGGCGACGGAAGGCCCACGCGGTCCGCAGCAGGTCCAACGCCAAGCGCGGGTTGAGGATGCCGCGCCAGACCAGACCGGCAGTCAGGGACGTCCACGTCTCGGCCATGGCCGAATTATAGACCCCTGATGCCACGACGCGAGTCGTCCCGCGAGTCTCTATATTGTCCACCATGCCAACCACGGCGCCGGCGCCGCCCCGAGACTATCGCGCGGAGTTCCCGATCTTTCGCCGGTCGGTGTACCTGAACAGCTGTTCGCTCGGCCCCCTCTCGATCCGGTCGCGGACCAGGATCAACCAGTGCCTGGACCTGTGGGACAGCCTGGGGGCCGCGGCGTGGTACGAGATCTGGTGGGGCGCGCTGGCCGAGCTTCGCGCCCGCTACGCGCGGTGGATCGGCGCGCCCGAGGGATCGGTGGCGCTTCATCCCAACATCTCGGCGGGGCTTACATCCATCGCCGAGGCTCTCGACTACCGGCGCCGGCCCAAGGTGGTGATGACCAGCCTCGACTTCCCCACGGTCGCCTACCAGTGGCTCGCGCGGGCCGGCGACGGCGTCGAGGTCGTGATCGTGGAGAGCCCCGACGGCATCAGCGTGCCGCTCGAGGCGCTCGAGCGCGCGGTGGACGCACGGACCGCGCTGATCGCTACCAGCCACGTGTTCTTCACCAGCGGCGCGATTCAGGATGTGCGCGCGCTGGCCGGGCTGGCGCATGCCCGGGGCGCGCTGCTCCTGGTGGACGGGTATCATGCCACCGGGCAGCTTCCGGTGGATGTCCAGGCGCTGGACGCGGACTTCTATTGCAGCGGGGGCCTCAAATGGATGCTGGGCGGCACCGGCATCGCTTTCATGTATGCGCGCCCCGCGCTGTGGCCGTCGCTGGCGCCGCGGGCGACCGGGTGGTTCGCGCACCGCGACCAGTTCCGGTTCGATCCCACGTCGCTCGAGCTGCATGATGATGCCCGACGGCTGGAGAGCGGCACACCGGCCATCCTGTCGGTCTACGCCCAGCTCGGCGGCCTCGATATGCTCGAGGAGCTCGGGGCGGCGGAGATCCGGCGGCGCACGGCCGCGCTGGCCGAAGACCTGATCGACCAGGCACGCGCCGCGGGGCTCCGGCCCAAGGTGGCCTCCCGCCCCGAGGAGCGAACCGCCATCGTCATGCTGCCGCGATCGGATCCCGCGGCCGACGTGCGGCGGCTGGCGCATGCCGGCATCGTTACCGATAGCCGACCGGGGCACGTTCGCGTGTCTCCCTACTTCTTTAACATCCCGGACGACAACCGGGCCGCCATCGAGTGTCTGACCCGTGACTAACGATCCGTACCGCCACGTGACCGACCACAAGCTGCCGACCGAAGACGAGCAGCTGCTGGAGAGCCCTACCCCGGTCAGGCCCGAGCA
>DASSMN010000046.1:0-5409 GCA_035688885.1 Gemmatimonadales bacterium | reverse complement strand
TACCGGATGTGCGGCACCACCATCGGGTCCGACCACGTGCTCATCAACCCGCACGCCGTGCTGGGCTACCCCACGGGCCTCCAGGCGACCCCGGTCCGACTACGGCTGGCCTATCCTGCATCCTGGCTGGTGGGCACGGCGCTCCATCGGGGCCCCGACGGGGTATTCGTGGCCGACAGCTACGATCAGCTGGTGGACTCGCCGATCCTCCTCGGACGACTTACCCGCGCCCGGCTCACGGTGACCGGCGTGCCGGTGGATGTCTACGCCTACTCGCCGTCCAACCAGATCACGGCCGCCAAACTGCTTTCGGCCATGACCGATATGCTCAATGCCGCCGGCCGCTTCCTCGGCAAGCTCCCGGTGGACCGCTACACGTTCCTGTACCACTTCGGCGACACACCGGCCGGCGCGTGGGAGCACTCGTACAGCTCCGAGTACGTCCTCCAGGATGGGGCGTATACCGATTCCGTGGGCCACCGGGTCACCGATATCGCCGCCCACGAGTTCTTCCACGTGGTCACACCGCTCAATATCCACAGCGAGATCATCGAGCATTTCAACTTCGTGACCCCGGTGCCGTCCCGGCATCTCTGGCTGTACGAAGGCACGACCGAGTGGGCGGCGCATGCCCTCCAGCTCCGCGCCGGGCTCAAGAGCCCCGAGGCGTACCTCGCCACCCAGATTCAGAAGATGCGGATCGACCGCCAGGCCTACGATACCAACTACAGCCTCGGCGAGCTGGCGCTCACTTCCTACAGCGACTCGGGGCAGAAGCAGTACGCCAACATCTACATGCGCGGCGCGCTCACCGCCGGCCTGCTCGACATCCGCCTGCTGGAGCTGTCGCACGGGCAGCGCGGCCTCCAGGACCTGATCGTGGATCTCACCCATCATTTCGGCAAGCGCCGAGCGTTCCCCGACTCGACGTTCGTGGACACGCTAGTGACGATGACCTATCCGGAGATCCGCGATTTCTTCCAACGCTACGTGTGGAACGCGGAGCGACTGCCGATCAAGGAGTACTACGCCAAGCTGGGGATTACCCTGGTGGACGACGACAAGGGGCAGCCGCTCCGGTTCGAGATCGACCCCAACCCTACCGAGGAGCAACGGCTCTTGCGCGAGGCCTGGCTGGGCCACAAGCCGCAGGCAGCGTCCTAAGGACGGAAGGACGGAAGGACGGAAGGACGGAAGGACGGAAGGACGGAAGGACGGAAGGACGGAAGGACGGAAGGACGAGAAGATCGGCCCACCACGCCCAGTCTCGATGGCCCTCAGGTGTGCTGGTCTTTCCGTCCTTCCGTCCTTCCGTCTTTCCGTCACGAGTAATACCGCTTGAGGTGGCTCGCGAGCCCGTCCAGGTCCGGGAACAGCCGGCGCTCATCCACGCTCACCAGATCGAGCTGGTCGCGGATGCGGCCCCGCTCGGCGGCGGGAATGACCAGCTTGGTCAATGCGCCGCCCAGTCCATGCTCCTCCAGGAACCGGTCGAACGACTGCCGCTTGTCCGAGCACAGGGTGAACGTGGCGGACTGCGCCACGATCCGCACGTCCAGCGAGGGCGGCTCCAGCATGCAGGCGAACGGCGGCGCATCGGGCGGCATCGCGAACAGCGCCGACGGGGTGAACCGCCGATCGCGGCCCATGATCCCCTCCAGATCCTGAATCAGCAGCGCCAGGTCGGGCAGCTGAAACCGCTTGTGCACGGCCTTCCAGTCCAGCCGCCACACCGCGCGATCGGTGCCGCCATCGAGATCGACGGTGGCGAAGTGCGCCGCCACCAGGGGGGAGTAGGTCCAATCCAGCAGGCGCGTGGGCAGCCCATGGTGCTGCGCCGCCACCAGCACCTCCCAGTCGCTCGCCGGTGGAGTCACGAAGTAAGGTCTCGAGTATCGGACGAAGCTGCGGAGGATGTACTCCTCGAGGTCGGCCTTGGTGTGGGGCGGGTGAGCGCCGCCCAGGACGTCCAGACTGGTAAACAGCGGCCAGCTCGCGTCGGCCGCGCCGCGATAGACGCCGCTGCTGCGTCGGCGCCCGGTGGTGGGGTCCGGCTCGGGCGGCGTGGTCTGGGCGATCAGATCGCCCAGCGAGTGCACCACGATCTCCTGAATCACAGGTGGATATGAACGGGCGGCAGCGGGATCGCGCAAGGGCCACGAAGGCGGCCATCTTTCGGCGGTGACCGCGCTCGATCTCACCGCCCTCGCCGCGCGCCTGCCGCCGCGGCCGCTGACGCGATTCGCTCCCAGCCCGACCGGGTATCTCCACCTGGGCCATGTGGCCAATGCGGTGTGGGTCTGGGGCCTGGCGCGGGCGCTCGGGGGCCGTGTGCTGCTCCGCATCGAGGACCACGACCGCGGGCGCTGCCGGCCCGAATACGAGCGCGCCATCCTGGAGGACCTGGCGTGGCTCGGTCTCGAGCCCGACCTGGGTACGGCGGGCGAGATCAGCGCCGGCGCGTCGACGTACCGGCAGAGCGACTCCGGGGCCGCGTACCAGGTCGCGCTCGACCGCCTCGGCCGAGCGGGACTGGTGTTCGGCTGCGACTGCACCCGGAAGGACATCGCGAGCACCGAAGGCGACCGGTTCAACCAGGAGACCCGCTATCCGGGCCGCTGCCGGGACCGGGGGCTGACCCTCGCGCCCGGCATCGGAGCTCGGCTCAGGCTCGACCCGCAGATGGAGCGCTTCGTCGACGCGCGCCTGGGCCCGCAGGAGCAGGATCCCGCCGTGCAGTGCGGCGATCTCCTGCTGCGCGACCGCCTGGGTCAGTGGACCTACCAGTTCGCCGTCGTGGTGGACGATTGGCGCCACGACGTGGATCTCGCGGTGCGGGGCGAAGACCTGCTACCGTCGACCGGCCGCCAGCTCCGCCTGGGGCGGCTGCTGGGCCGATCGACCCCGCCGGTCTTCCTGCACCACCCCCTGATCCGGAAGCCGGGCGGGGAAAAGCTGAGCAAGGCGGCGGGTGACACGGGTGTTCGCGAGCTCCGCGCGGCCGGGGCGACGCCTCAGGGGGTGCTGGGACAGGCTGCCGCGCTCACGGGGCTCCTGCCGCGGGCAGAGCCGATTCAGCCGGGTGATCTGGCCAAGCTGTTCTCCGGGGGTTACGATCTCGAGACCCGTCCATGACTCGGAGAGACCGCGAAGATGCCGAACCATTGTCGACCTTCAATCCTCCTGGCGGTCCTGGGGCTGGCCGTGCTGGCCGCCGCGCCACCGGTCCGGGCGCAGGAGCTGCCTCGGGTCCTCATCAAGACCGAGATGGGTGACATCGAGGCGGAGGTGGACACCATCCACGCTCCGATCACGGCCGAGAACTTCCTGCGCTACGTGGACCTGGGGTTCTATCGGTTCGGCCGCTTTCACCGCACCGTCCGCGCCGACAACCAGCCCGCCGACAAGGTGAAGATCGCGGTCATCCAGGCCGGGCTGGACTCGCTCAGGGTCAAGGACTTTCCACCCATCAAGCTGGAGCGCACCAAGCTGACCGGGCTCCGGCACAAAGACGGTACCCTGTCCATGGCGCGGGACGGTCCCGACACCGCCACGTCGGATTTCTTCATCTGCATCGGCGATCAGCCTTCCCTCGATTTCGGCGGGAAGCGCAATCCCGACGGCCAGGGCTTCGCGGCGTTCGGTCGCGTGGTGCTGGGGATGGATGTGGTGCGAAAGATCCAGAGTGCCTCGGCTCAGGGCCAGAGGCTGCTGCCGCCGGTGGCGATCCTGAGCATCGCGAGGAAGTAGGGTGGGGCCTTACTGACCAACCGTCCCCTTGAAAATCCCCTCCCTCACCCGGGCCGCCTTGGGGCTCGCGTTGTCGTCGACCGCGAGATGGCTCTCGGTTCTCGCCACCAGCTTGACCGTTCCGTTGAGCGTCATCGGTTGACCGTTGCGGCGGACCTGGAGCGGCAGCGGCTTGCCTTCCTGGTTGGCGAACCGCTCCCGGAACTTGGTGCCGAAGTCGGGATCGGTAATGGGGATGTCACCGATGGCGACCAGGACGTCGCCGGCCTTGACGCCGGCCTCTTCGGCGGCGCCGCCGGGCAGCACCTGGCGAATGACCACCGCGCCGCTCGAGTCCTGGCCGGCGGAGATGCCGAGCCGAGCCTCACGGACGGTATCGGTCACCACCTTGATCCCCGCCAGCGGCAGCAGCTGGGCCCAGGGATACGGCTCGCGGCCATCCACGTACTTCGCGTTGAAGTCCGCGAAGCTCTTGCCGCCGGCCGCCCGCGACACCGCCCCCCACCAGTCGGCTCCGGTGAAGCCCCGGCCGGCCTTGTACGTCGTGCGGTAGAGCTCGCGCATGACGGTGTCGAGCGAGCGCTGGTTGTCGCTCGCGTCCCGGATCATGATGTCGAGCGCGAGCCCGGCCAGCGAGCCCTTGGGGTAGTAGAGGTACTGGCTGCCGTCCGTAGGATGAATCCAGGTCGAGAGCGACGCGTCCTCGAGCGCGGTGGGCGGCGCGTCGGCTACCTTGAGCAGCTTGTCGCCCGTGGCGTTGAGGAACTGCTGAGGCTCGATGATCCCGCCGCGCAGAATCGCCAGGTCCGCGTAGTAGTCGGTGATGCCCTCGCTGACCCACAGCCACACCGTCGGCTCGCTTCGGTCGTACCGGTACGGCACCATGTCGGCCGGCCGGAGCCGCTTCACGTTCCACGCGTGGAAGATCTCGTGGGCAGTGATCGACGCCAGGATCGGGTTCCCCATGAAGCCCGGATTGTAGATGCCGACGTGGGAGTTGGTGTGCTCGAGCGCGCTACCGCCCCCGAAGCTCGAGTCGAAGATCATCATCACCGTGTAGTTCGCCCAGGGCGTCTCGCCGAACACGGCGGCCTCGGCGGGGATCATTTTGCCGATCTCGTCCTGGGTGTCGCTCCGGGTCTTGCCGGTCAGCGCTCCGGCGGGATACGTCGCGAGCCGGGTCCAGACCCCGGCCACCTGGATGCTGTCGAGGTCCATGCGGCCCACGAAGAACGGCTTGTCCACCAGGTCGTGATAGTTGCTCTCACGGTAGGTGTGCGGCTGCTGCGGCACCGACTGCATCCCGGTGGCCACCAGCCAGGTCGGCTCGGTCTTGATGCTCACGGTGGCGGGGAAGTTGGCGCCGCGGCCCTCGGGGTAGGGCAGGACGTTGGTGCCGTTGAACAGGGCGAAGTCGGGCCGGGCCCACGCCATCGCGTTGTCGAGCGTGTCGGCCAGGTAGCTGAAGCGGACGGTCACCGACTTGGCGCCCGCCGGATTCACCCGGTAGGTGTCATAGTCCAGCTTGTCCCAGCCGAGCGGCTTGTCGCCGGCGGAGGGCGCGAAGTCGGATACCCAGCGGGCGAAGAAGCTGAGCTCGTACGCGCCGGGCGTCCAGGCGGGGAACGAGAGCAGCACCGGCCCCGGGCCCTGCACGTC
>DASSMN010000057.1:0-3609 GCA_035688885.1 Gemmatimonadales bacterium | reverse complement strand
TGATGGCCGCCGCCCGACCCGCCACCCCGCACTCAGGAGGAGCTGTCATGACTCTCCGGCTGCTCGCGCTGCTCGCCGTCACCGTCATCTCCGCCGTCCTCCCGACGACGGCGCCGGCCCAGGACAACGTGCTCAACGTCGGCAAGTACGGCCAGCTCGCCACCTACGATCCCCACGCGGGCGGGCTCGACAGCATCTGGTGGACCCTCAACAACTTCTACGAGTCGCTCGTCGACCTGAACGACGACATCACCGGGCTGCGGCCGGTGCTGGCGACGGCGTGGCAGACATCGCCCGACGGCAAGACCTGGACGTTCACGCTGCGGAGCGGCGTGAAGTTCAACGACGGGACCCCGTTCGACGCCGCCGCGGTCAAGTTCTCGGTGGAGCGGGCCCAGGCCTTGAAGAAGGCCGCCTCGCTCTACGCCAAGCCGATCGCCAAGGTGGAGACGCCGAAGCCGACGACGGTCGTCTTCCACCTGGACAAGCCCAACAACGCGTTCCTGGCCGGCCTTCGCTTCCTGCCCATCGTGAGCCCCACCGCCGTGCGCGCCAACGACAAGGGCGGCGACAGCGCCGAGGGCTGGCTGCGCGACCACACCGCGGGCACGGGCCCGTACACACTCGAGCGGTGGGAGCCCAACATCATCCACGTGGCCAAGAAGAACCCCCAGTACTGGCGCGGCTGGCCGGCGGGCAAGTTCACCACGCTCAACCTCCGGCACATCTACGAGCCGGAGACCCAGCGGCTGATGATCGAGAAGGGCGAGCTCGACATCGCGGAGAACGTGACCAAGGACGCGCTGCCCGCGCTCAAGCGCAACGCCAACCTCACCGTGTACGAGAAGGCCGGCACGACGCTGATGGTGACGTTCCTCAACACGCAGGCCGGCCCCACGAAGGACATCCGGGTGCGCCAGGCCTTGAACCACCTCTGGAACCAGGAGGCGTTCAACGCCATCACCGGCAACGCGGCCAACCCCGGTCCGCTCTACGCGCCGCTGCTCGGACGGGACTGGAAGATGGCGAATCCCTACCCGTACGATCCCGCGCGGGCCAAGCAGCTCCTCGCCGAGGCGGGCTTCCCGAACGGGGGCTTCCAGCTCCGGTACCAGTCTCAGAAGGGCGACGCCGACAAGCGAGCCATCTTCGAGATCTTCCAGGCGGAGCTGTCCAAGCTCAACATCGGGCTCGAGCTCTTCGACGACACGTGGCCGGCGCTGGTCAAGCGCGCCACCGACTGGGGGGCGACGCGCGACGCCGGCACTGCCGTGCACATGTTCGGATACTTCCGGCCGATGTTCATCCCCACGCCCTACGACTTCCTGTTCTCCATGTACCACTCCGACGCGTATCCCACGAAGGGCGGCCGCAACTTCACCTACTACACGAACCCCGAGTACGACCGGCTCGTCAACGACTCGATGGTGACCCTCGACCAGGCTCGCGAGCAGCGCCAGCTGCGCCAGGCCGCGGAGCTCCTCTGGAAGGACGCCGCCGTGGTGGTCAACGGCCGCATCGTCGACAAGATCGTCACCCGGAAGGACGTGAAGGGCTTCATCTACGAGGGCGACCGCATCTCGTACCGCTACTGGGACATGTCCCGAGAGCGCTGAGCGACCTCCGGGCGGCGCCTCCTCGCCGGGGGCGCCGCCGGCTCCATGCGCCTGCCCCGTGTCCTTCGCGGCGGCCCCTTCGCCGTCGGCTCGGTCGCCGTCCTGCTCGTCCTCGCGGCCATGATGGCCGTCCCCAGCGCGTTCACCCGACACGATCCCAACGCGATCGACTTTCTCGCGCGGCTCAAGCCGCCGAGCCTTGCCCATCCCTTCGGCACCGACGAGAACGGGCGCGACCTCTGGGCGCGGGTGGTCTACGGCGCGCGCCCGACCCTTGCCGCCGCGGTCCTGCTCATCGCCGTCGCCGCCGCCGTGGGGGGCCTCGCGGGGCTCGCGATCGGCGCCGCCGGCCGGCGCGCCGACGAGTGGCTGATGCGCGTGACCGAGTTCTTCCTGGCGTTTCCCCAGATCATCTGGGCGCTGGCCTTCGCCACCGTGATGGGCCGCGGGATGGTCAACTGCGCGATCGCCCTCGTCATCACCTGGTGGGCGCAATACGCGCGGCTCATGCGCGGCCAGGTCCTCGTGCAGCGCGAGAAGGAGTTCATCCTCACCGCCCGGGCGCTAGGCCAGCGTCAGTGGCGCATCCTCCTCTTCCACCTGCTGCCCAACTGCCTATCGCCCGTGCTCGTCAAGGCCACCATCGACGTGAGCCTCGCCATCCTGCTCCTCGCCGCGCTGTCCTTCCTGGGAGTGGGCGCGCAGCCGCCGCTGCCCGAATGGGGCGCCATGGTGACGATCGGCCGCAAGTACCTCCTCGACTATCCCTGGTACGCGACGTTCCCCGGCCTCGCCATCTTCATCACCGTGCTCGCCTTCAACGTGCTGGGCGAGCGCGTGCGCGACGTCCTCGATCCCCAGAGTCGCCTCGGCGAGCGCCTCTGACATGCGGCTCGTCCTCCAGCGCCTCCCCCTCCTCGTCGTGCTGCTGGCCGCCATCTCCGCCGCGGTGTTCGCGCTCACCCAGTATCTGCCCGGCGATCCGGCGTTCGTGGCTGCCGGGGGCGGCGACGCGACCCCCGAGATGGTCGCCCACGCCCGCGTGCGCCTCGGCCTCGACCGGCCGCTGTGGGTCCGCTACCTCTACTACATGCGCAACGTCGCCGGCGGCGACTTCGGCAACTCCATCGTCAACCGGCGGCCGGTGATCGACGACCTCAGGAAGTACTGGCCGGCGTCGATGGAGCTGGCGCTGGCCGCCATCGCGATCAGCGCCCTCGTCGGCATCCCGCTCGGCGTCGTCTCGGCGGCGTGGGCCGGCCGCTGGGCGGACCGGCTCATCACGCCGGCCTCGGTGTTCCTCGGCTCCATGCCGGTCTTCTGGCTCGGCCTGATGGCCGTCTTCGTCTTCTACCGGCAGCTCGACCTCCTGCCCGCCGGCGGACGTCTCACCGTCGGGCTGGCGCCGCCGCCCGTGGCCACCGGCATGCTCGTCGTGGACGCGGCCATCGCGGGCCAGTGGCGCGTGTTCGCCGACGCCCTGCGCCACCTGATCCTCCCCTCGGTGATCCTCAGCGTGATCTCGCTGGCCATGATCACCCGCGTGACCAGGGCATCCCTCCTCGACGTGCTCCACGAGGACTACCTGCGCACCGCGCGCGCCAAGGGGCTCGGCGAGGTCCGCATCCTCCTGAAGCACGCCCTGCGCAACGCCTCCGTCCCCATCCTGACCATCGTCGGGCTCCAGCTCGGCCAGCTCATCGGCGGCGTGGTGGTGACCGAGACGATCTTCTCCTGGCCGGGGCTCGGCCTCTACGCGGTGACCGCGGTGGAGAACCAGGACTACCCGGCGCTCCTGGCCTTCACGCTCGTGACGACGGCGGTGTACGTCACCATCAACATGGCCGTCGACCTCCTCTATCCCCTGCTGAGCCCCCAGACCCGCCGCTGAGCCGCCGAGGTGAGCCGATGGACCTGATCATCCGGAACGCGCGGCTTCGCCACCGCGAGGACCTCGCCGACGTCGGCATCGCCGGCGGCCGCATCGCCGCGA
>DASSMN010000071.1:0-10416 GCA_035688885.1 Gemmatimonadales bacterium | reverse complement strand
CTCGGTCGCCTCGAGCCGATCGGCATGGTGCGCCTTGTTGAGCGCATGGATCAGCGCCCGGGCGCTGGCCTCGACGATGTCGGTCGAGGCGCCGTTCCCCGACAGCGACTTCCCGTCCACCTTGGCCTGGAGGAACACCTGGCCCACGCTGTCCCGCCCCGGGGTGAGCGAGCGCAGCGAGAGGCTCAGCACCTCGATCTGGCGGCCGAGGATCTCGCTGATGGCGGTGAACGCGGCGGCGATGGGTCCGTCGCCGGTGCCGCGGGCGGAGCGCTCGCCGGCCCAGGGCCCGGTCATCCGGACTTCGGCGGTGGGCGTGATGCTGCCGCACACCACTCGCAGGTGGCTCAGGTGGTACTCCTCGGGCGCGTCGTGGAAGCTCTCGTGCACCAGCGCCAGCAGATCCTCGTCCAGGATCTCCCGCTTCCGGTCGGCCAGGGCGGTGAACTGCTGGTACACCTCGGCCAGCTGCAGCTCGCTGAGGTCGTACCCCAGCTCGCGGTAGCGGCGCTCGAGAGCGTGCCGGCCGGAGTGCTTGCCCAGCACGAGGGTGGAGCGCGGAATGCCGACCATCTCGGGCCGGATGATCTCGTAGGTGAGTCCGTTCTGCAGCATGCCGTGCTGGTGGATGCCGGCCTCGTGAGCGAACGCGTTTCGCCCGACGATCGCCTTGTTGGGTTGAGGGAAGCTGCCGGTGAGATAGGAAAGCAGCTGGCTGGTGCGATAGATCTCGCGGGTGTCCACGCGGGTCTGGAAGCCCAACGCCTGACCCCGCACCTGGCCGGCCATCACGATCTCCTCCATGGCGGCGTTGCCGGCCCGCTCGCCGATGCCGTTCACCGTGCACTCCACCTGCCCGGCGCCGGCCGCGACGGCCGCCAGCGAGTTGGCGACCGCCAGGCCGAGATCGTCATGGCAGTGGGCGCTCAGCACCACCCGATCCGCGCCGGGCACTCTCGCCCGCACCATCCGGAACAGGTTGCCGTACTCCTCGGGCATGGCGTAGCCGACGGTGTCCGGCAGATTGACCGTGCGCGCCCCCTCCTGGATCGCCGCCTCCACGACGCGGCACAGGAAGTCGGGATCGGTCCGGCTCGCGTCCTCGGCCGAGAACTCGACGTCGTCGGTGTAGTCCCGAGCCTGCCGGATGGCCGCCCGCGCGCGCTCCAGCACATCCTCCCGGGTGGTCTTGAGCTTGTCCCGGATGTGGAGGTCCGACGTCGAGATGAACACGTGCAGCCGCCCGCGCTCCGCCGAGCGGATGGCCTCGCCGGCCAGCTCGATGTCCTTCGGGTGACAGCGCGCCAGCGCCGCGATGACGGGTCGCCGGAGCTCGCTCGCGATCTGCTGCACGCTCCGGTAGTCGCCCTCCGAGGCGGCGGGAAAGCCGGCCTCCATGACGTCCACTCCCAATGCGTCGAGCTGCCGGGCGAGTCGAAGCTTCTCCTCGGGGGAGAGACTGTTGCCGGGCGCCTGCTCACCATCGCGCAGGGTGGTATCGAAGATCAGGACGTCGCGGGTCGACATAGAGAAACGGCTCGTCTGGTAAAGGTGAAAACGAAAAGCGCCGCGGACCTTGGGGTCCGCGGCGCCGGCTGCATTCGAGAAGACCTACCCTCTCATCCTGCTCGTGTCGGCACGCCGCGGACCCCTGGCTCACCAATAAGGATGGTAAGCAGGAGGCTAAGAAGGACGACGACGAGCGCGAGGCCGAGCAGCATGTAGTCCGATCGAAGGCGATGGGTTGCCGAGCGCACCCCGCCGGGACACCGGCGGCCGCATCGGGATATTCAGCCTAACGTTCGGACCCGAGGGATGTCAAGGGGGGACAGGCGCTTGACACATGCACGCCGATGCATAATAATACGAGCCATGAACGCGCAGCTTAAGCCGGTCGCCGCCCTTATTACCACCGCCGCCGCTACGGGGGCGACCGGGTAAGGCTGCGCGCTCGCGACCAGACCCCGGCCCGCTCCCGACAGAGCGGGCCTTTTGTTTGCCCCGCATCGGCCTCTCCGGCCGCCAGGGGCCCACACCGTAGGAGGCACCATGGCCGCCCCTGGGCAGCGGATCCACCCGGCCGGTTCCCGCTCGTCGGACCCTCGACACGCCGCGACCTTTGCCGATGAGGCCCTCGACGCCACCCGCGAGCACGATGCGTGCGGCGTCGGCTTCGTGGCCCACGCCTCGGGCGTACGCTCGCACGAGGTGATCAGCATGGCGCTCGAAGCGGTCGCGCGGGTGGCCCACCGGGGCGCCGCCTCCACCGACAACTCGGGCGACGGCGCGGGCCTCCTCACCCAGATTCCGCATCGTCTCTTCTACCGGGACGCCTACCGGCTCGGGCTCCACCTGCAGCCCGGGCTCCCGTTCGGCGTCGGCGCCTTGTTCCTGCCCCGCGAGCCGCAGGCCCTGCGGGCGGCCGTCGAGCTGGTCGAAGCCGTCCTGGCCGAGGATGGCATTCCCTTTCTGGGCTGGCGCGACGTGCCCAGCAATCCGGCCGCGTTGGGCCCCACGGCGCTGGGGTCGTGCCCGGTAATCCGCCAGGTGCTGGTGGGACGGCCCGCGCTGGCGGCGGATGAGCAGCAATGGGAGCAGGCGCTCTATCTCTCCCGACGAGAAATGGAGCGACGGGCCGAGGAGCACGGTCTTCCCGGCTTCTACGTCTGCAGTCTGTCCTGCCGCACCATCGTCTACAAAGCGCTGCTCACCGGGACCCAGCTCCCCGCGTTCTTCACCGACTTCCGCTACCCGGAGTATGAGAGCGCCATCGCGGTGTTCCACCAGCGCTACTCGACCAACACGCTGCCGAGCTGGCCGCTGGCGCAGCCGTTCCGGCTGCTGGCCCACAACGGCGAGATCAACACGCTGTGGGGCAATCGGAACGCGATGACCATGCGCCAGCCGATGCTGGCCTCGCCGGTGTGGGGCAAGAAGATCGAGCGGCTGCGGCAGGTCATCTGGCGCGAGGGCAGCGACTCGGCCAGCCTCGACAACGCCATGGAGCTGCTGGTTCGCTCGGGCCGCGACGTGGTGCACACCTCGATGATGATGGTGCCGCAGGCGTGGGAGAAGTACTCCGACCTCGATCCCGCGGTGAAGGCGTTCTACGAGTATCACCAGTGCGTGCTCGAGCCGTGGGACGGCCCCGCCGCGATCGCGTTCACCGACGGCGTGCTGTGCGGCGCCTCGGTGGACCGCAACGGGCTCCGGCCCTCGCGCTACAAGGTGCGGCGCGACGGCCTGGTGGTCTCGGGCTCGGAGGTGGGACTGGTGGACCTGGACCCGCGCGAGGTCATCGAGTGCGGCAAGGTCGGCCCGGGTGAGGTGCTGGTGGTGGACACCCAGCGAGGCGAAGTGATCCGGAACCAGGATGCCAAGCGCGAGGTAGCGGGCCGCCGCCCCTACGCGCGCTGGGTGGCGCGCTACATGGCCACGCTCGCGCCCGATCCCGCGCGGGTGCCGCCGGTGCAGACCGGCGAGGCCCTGCTCCGCACCCAGCGGAGCTTCGGGTACGGGTTCGAGGACCTGCGGCTGGTGCTCGAGCCGATGGGCGGCAGCGGTGCGGACCCGGTCTGGAGCATGGGCGACGACACGCCCATCCCCCCGCTGTCGGCCGTGCCGCAGAGCGTGTACGCCTACTTCCGGCAGCGGTTCGCGCAGGTGACCAACCCGCCGATCGACTCCCTCCGCGAGTCGATGGTGATGTCGCTCCGCATGCACCTGGGCCGGCGCGGCTCGCCGCTGCTCGAGCGTCCGGTGTACGCCCGGATGCTCCGGCTGGAGCATCCCGTGCTCCTGCCCGAGGAAATGGCGGCGCTCCGGAACGTGGCCGGGTTCTCGACGGTCACCCTGGACGCCGTGTGGGACACGACCCGAGGCGTCGAGGGACTCCGCCCCGCGCTCACCGCGCTCCGGCGAGCGGCCGAGCGGGCGGCCCGGCGGGGGGCGCACATCCTCATCATCAGCGACCGCGCGGCCACGGCCACCCACGCGCCGATTCCGATGCTGCTCGCGATCGGCGCCGTGCGGCAACACCTGGTGCACACCGGGCTCCGCGCGCGGGTCGGTCTGGTGGCGGAAGCGGGCGACGCGTTCGACATCCACCACTTCGCGACCCTGATCGGCTACGGCGCCGAGGCGGTGCATCCGTGGCTGGCGCTGGCCACGCTGGATGGACTGTTCGGCGAGGCGCGGGAGCCCTCGCGCCGCGAGCGTGAAGCCGACGCGGCGCCTCGCCCCTCGGCCGCGGAGGCGCGCAGCCTGTTCCGCTCGGCCGCGGAGAAGGGCCTGCTCAAGATCCTGTCCAAGATGGGGATCTCCACCCTGAGCTCGTACTGCGGCGCGCAGATCTTCGAGGTACTGGGGCTGGGGCACGAGGTGATCAGCACCTGCTTCGCGGGCACGGCATCGCCGCTGGGCGGCATCGGGTTCGAGGAAATCGCCGAAGACGTGCTGCTCCGACACCGCGCCGCGTACCCCGACGCCGAGGCGGCCGTGCCCTCGCTCCCGGACCACGGGCGGGTCCGGTTCCGGAAGGAGGGCGAGGACCACGGATGGGCGCCGCCGGTGGTGGTGGCGCTCCAGCAGGCGGTCAAGGCCAACGGCGGCGACGCGTACGGCGGCTTCCTGGTCAAGCACGGGGCGCGTCGCCCCGCCGGCCCGCGCGACCTGCTCGCGGTGCGTCCGGGCGCCGCGGTGCCGCTCGAGGAAGTGGAGCCGGCCGAATCGATCCGGACCCGGTTTGTCTCCTCGGCGATGTCGCTCGGCGCGCTCTCACCCGAGGCGCACGCGACGCTGTCGATCGCCATGAACCGGATCGGCGCGCGCTCCAATTCGGGCGAGGGTGGTGAGGATCCGCACAACTACCATGGGTTCGCCAACGGCGACCGCGCCGACAACCGGATCAAGCAGGTGGCGAGCGCCAGGTTCGGCGTGACCACGGAGTACCTGACGCGGGCGGAAGAGCTCGAGATCAAGATCGTGCAGGGAGCCAAGCCCGGTGAAGGCGGACAGCTGCCGGCCCACAAGGTGACCGATCTGATCGCGCGGCTGCGGCACGCCGTGCCGGGCATCTCGTTGATCTCGCCGCCCCCGCACCACGACATCTACTCGATCGAGGACCTGGCGCAGCTGATCCACGACCTCAAGACCGTCAATCCGCACGCGCGGGTGGGCGTGAAGCTGGTCTCGGAGACCGGGGTCGGCACCGTCGCGGCCGGCGTCGCCAAGGCGTACGCCGATTACGTCCTCATCGCGGGACACAACGGCGGCACGGGCGCGTCCCCGCTCTCCTCGATCAAGCACGCCGGCTCCCCGTGGGAGCTGGGGCTGGCGGAGGCGCAGGCGACGCTGGTGCGGAACGGCCTCCGCCATCGCATCGAGGTACGGACCGACGGCGGTCTCAAGACCGGGCGCGACGTGGTCATCGCGGCGCTCCTGGGCGCCGAATCGTACGGCTTCGGCACCGCGCCGCTGGTGGCGATGGGCTGCGCCATGGCCCGTCAGTGCCACATCAACACCTGCCCCACCGGGATCGCCACGCAGCGGGAAGACCTGCGGGCCAAGTTCAAGGGCACGCCCGAGCAGGTCATCGCCTACTTCACCCTGCTGGCCGAAGAGGTGCGCCAGATCCTGGCCGGCATGGGGTTCCGACGCCTGGACGAGATCATCGGCCGGAACGACCTGCTCCAGCGGGTCGAGCGCCCCGACGTGCCCCGGGCGCAGATGCTCGACCTCTCACTGCTCCTGGCGCCGCCGCCGACCGACGGGCTCGCGGCCACCAGCCGCGCGCTGCACCGCACCGAGGCGCGGAACGACCGCCCGGGCGTGGTCTCGCTCGACAACGAGGTGCTGACCGAGCTCGAGCCGTATCTCGAGAGCGGGCTGCCCTTCTCGGGCACCTACCCGATCCACAACCACCATCTGGCGGTCGGCGCGCGCGTGGCCGGCGCGATCGCCGAGCGTCACGGCGACCCGGGCCTCGCGCCCGGCTCGGTGCGGCTGCGCTTTACCGGCAGCGCCGGCCAGAGCTTCGGGGCGTTCACCTGCCGCGGCATGCACCTCGAGCTCGAGGGAGAAGCCAACGACTACGTCGGCAAAGGATTGAGCGGCGGCGAGCTGGTCATCCGCCCGTTCCGCCGGGCGGCGTACGCGGACACGTCGCACCAGCACCTCATCATCGGCAACACGATCCTCTACGGGGCAACCGCCGGCAAGCTGTTCGCGGCGGGTCAGGCGGGCGACCGGTTCGCGGTGCGCAATTCGGGCGCGGTGGCGGTGATCGAGGGCGCGGGGAACCACTGCTGCGAGTACATGACCGGCGGGATCGTCGTGGTGCTGGGCCGCGCGGGCCGGAACTTCGGCGCCGGCATGTCCAACGGCGTGGCGTACGTGGTGGACGAGGCGGGCACGTTCGAATCGCGAGTGAACCGCGACATGGTCGAGCTCGCCTCGCTGGATGAGGCGGACCTCACCCTGCTGCACCGCCTGGTGCGCGAGCACGAAGAAAAGACCGCGAGCCCGCGCGCCCGCCGCATCCTGGTTCAGTGGGATCAGTTCGTGCCGCTGTTCCGGAAGGTGGCGCCGAAGAACGCGACGCAGCTGGTCTCGGCCGCGCGCGATGCTTACCTGCAGTCCGCCGCGGTGGAGCCCGAGCTGGTGCCGGCGCGGCGGAGCGCCTGATCGGCGCCCGGCAGGCGGATCAGCGCCGGAACACGTACCCGGCGTAGCTCAGACTGTCGGCTCGATCGGTCGAGGGGTAGAACTGCACGACCTCACCGCTGCCCGCGGTGAACTCCACCCGGACCGCGTCGGGCCGAGTGTAGTTGTCCGCCAGCGCGTCCAGCGGGCCGAGGGCGAGCCGCAGGCGGCCGCCCTCGATCTTCACATGGAGTCGGCCCAGCGCGGTGCTGCGGTACTCGCCGGCGTACGCGCCGGGCGGGAGCGTGAGGGTGCTGGGCCGCGCGGCGATGGCGGCCCGACGCTCCAGCAGCCTGGCCCTGGCCTCCGCCAGCTCCGCGGCCTGGGCCGAGAGCAGGGAATCGTAGTGAGCCTCGATTCCCGGCTTGTCCAGCACCGCGTCATAGGCGTACCTCGCCACCAGATCGGCCACATCGGAGGCGGCCCCGGAGACGTTGACCAGCACCGCCACGCCGATTCCATGGCGAGGCATGAACGAGACGTGGGCCCGCGCGCCAGGGTACCCACCGAAGTGATGCAGGAGGGTGTCACCCTCGTAGGTTCCCCAGTACCAGCCCAGGCCGTATCCGAAGCGGCGAAACGGCCCGAACGCCTGCTCGTCGTCCAGCCGCACCTGGAGCCGGTGCGCCTCACTCACGGCGCGGGCACTCAGCACCTGTCCGCCCGCCAACCTGCCGTCAGCGAGGTTGGCCTCGAGCCAGCGGGCCAGGTCGGCCGCGCTGCTCACCACGCCGCCAGCGGGGTGCATGGTCGCATCTCGCTTGGTCCGCTCGAGGCGATGCGGTGCTCCGTCGGGGCCGGGCGCGTAGGGCACGGCCACCCGCCAAGGCTCCGCGCGGGACATGTACGCGCTGGTGTGCCGCATCCTCAGGGGCGCGAAGATGGTCGAGTCCAGCACCCGTTGCCACGGCGCTCCGGTGACCCGTTCCAGCACCAGGCCCGCCATCACATACCCGAGATTGTCATAGTGAAAGCTGCGGTCGATCACCTCGCTGCCGGCCAGCAGGGCGATCAGCTGGCCGGGCGTGTGCTCGCCGGTGTAGGCGGTGCGGATCACGACCGCGTCGTCGGCGAGCCCCATGGTGTGAGTGAGCAGTTGGCGGAGGGTGACGGAATCCGCGGACCGCGGGGGCGGGAGCCGCAGCTCCGGCAGATATCGAGAGATCGGGGCGTCCAGATCGACACGGCCACGGTCGGCGAGGAGGCTGGCTGCCAAGCCGGTGAACGACTTGGTACTCGAGGCCAGATAGAACGGCGTGCCCGCGACCACCGGTCGCCGCGCTTCCCGATCGGCCCAGCCGGCGCCACCGAGATAGACCACGCTGTCCGCGCGAACCACGGCCACGGCGATGCCCGGGACGTCGTCGAGTCTCGCTATCACCCGATGAACGAAGCGGTCGATCGCCTTGGCGGGGGCTGAGGTTGGTGCGGGCGCCGCGGCCCCGTCACTCGCCGCCGTCGCCCCGCAGCCGGCCGAGCCCAGCGTCAGCAGCCACAGGCACGCCGAGCGCCTCGTGACATCGGGATGTCCCACCTGCGCTCCGGGTTCAAAGCCGATCCAAGCTAGGCGGGGGCGCCTGCGGCGGCTTGAACAAACACAACCTGGCGGGCGACATCAGCTCCGACTATCCGCGGGCGGTGAGTCGAAAATCCGTGGGGGTAACGCCCAGCGCGCGGCCGAACACACGGCAGAGGTGGCTGTGGTCGGCAAAGCCGGCGTCGGCCGCGATACGCGCGACCGGAGCGTCACCCGCTGCGAGACGCTCGGCTGCCGCCAGCACCCGGAGGTGATGGAGGTAGGCCGTTACGGTGCGGCCGTAATGTCGCCGAAAGGCCCGGGCCAGGTGGACCGGATGTACGCCGGCCTCTTGCGCCAGCGCCGACAGCCGACAAACTCGGGCCGGCTCGGCATGAAGCCGGTCTCGAACCCGAGCGAGCCAGGGCGGCGGTTGGCCAGGCAGCCGGCCGGTCCGGGTGGATACATCGGCCATGCCCAGCAGCAACGACTCGGCGAGCTCGGCCGGACGTTCCACGCCAGCGCCCGCGAAGCGCGACAACCGAACGGCCGCTCGCAAGGCAGCCATTTCACGCACCCAGATCCATCGCGAGAGGCCGGCGGTGCGGTCCCACCATCCGGCCACTTCGCCTCGCAGGCTTATGCCGAGCAGGCGGGCGCCTGCCGGGCCGAAACGGTTGGTGTGACGAGTGCCCGCAGGCTTGACCACCCCGGCGCCCACCCCCGCCTGGCGGCTGTCCGCGCCGACGCACTCCTCCACCAGGCCCGCGATCACGACGCTGACACCCAGCGTCTCGTGATGATGGGGGAGCATCCGGGCGAGCGGGGGATAGCAGGTCAGCGCCACCTCCATGTCAGCATCGCGCCAGATGAGGCGGGGAATTGGCGGTCGAAGACCTTTGCTCATGGCCACTTGGACGTGAAAGGCAAGCGGAAGTTTCACCCCGCGACGGACGGTGCCGATAGGGTCCCTCTTGCGGCGATGCGGCCTAGGAAATAACTTGCTGGCCAGCAAGCAAGCCTACCAGTGGGCAGCCCATGGCCGAGCGAGTCGAGAAAGAACGGAATGCCGCGCGCTCCCGCGCCGCCATCCTGGACGCCGCCGAACGGCTGTTCGCCGAACGCGGCTACGACGCCACCAGCTTGACCGAGGTCGGGACCGCGGCCGGAGTCAGCCGGGGCACCCCCGGCTACTTCTTCGGCAGCAAAGCCGAGCTCTATCGAGCCGTCCTCGACCGTGCCTTTGCCGAGGTCCGCGACGCGGTGCGCGCGGGCCGAGCCCGAGCGCTGGCCAGCAACCAGGCCCCGGAGGCGATCCTGGCCGGGGCCGTCTCCGACTATTTCGACTTCCTCACCGCGCGTCCCAACTTTGTCCGGCTGATCGAGCGGGAAGCGCTGAGCGGTGCCGGCCTGTTGGAGGGCGTGAGCCATCTCTCGGCCGGTCAAGAAGCGCTCGCCGCGATCAGTGCGGAGCTGGGCCTCGACGACGCCGAGTCGGGCGACGCGGCTCAGCTCCTCCTCAGCATCATTTCCCTGTGCTGGTTCCCCCTGATCCATGCCCGGACCGTCGCCCCGGCGGTCGGCGTGGAGCTGGAGCGCAGCGCGGACTTCGAGCGCCGCAAGCGCCACGTGGTGAGCCTGGTGCTCTACGGAATCGCCGGACTCACGCGTACGGCGCCCACTCTTGCCGAGGCCGAGAGCCATGACTGACGTTCTCCCGCCCCCTGCCCCGCCGCACCAGCCGCTCGCGACCGAGCAGGAGGCGCGCGAGGTCGCCGAAGCGGCGCGCGAAAAGGAGTGGCAGGCACCCAGCTTCGTCCGGGAGTTGTTCGAGGGCTCCTTTCGGCTCGACCTGGTGCACCCGTTCCCCGCGATGGACCCCGCCGACGTCGAGCGCGCCCGCCCGTTCATGGACCGTCTGGAGCGGTTTCTCCGCGAGGAAGTGGACAGCGACCGGATCGACCGCGAGGGGAAGATCCCGGCCGAGGTGGTCCAGGGCCTCCGCGACATCGGGGCGTTCGGCATCAAGATCCCGCAGGAATACGGTGGCCTCGGTCTGAGCCAGACCGCCTACACCCACGCCATCGGCATGGTGACGAGCGTGGACGGCAATCTGACGGCCCTTCTCTCGGCCGCGCAGTCGATCGGCGTCCCGCAGCCGCTCAAGATGTTCGGCACGCCGGAGCAGAAGCAGCGCT
>DASSMN010000073.1:0-2014 GCA_035688885.1 Gemmatimonadales bacterium | reverse complement strand
CCTCTCGGGCGCCGCCATCCTCACCCTGCTCGTGCTGTCGCGCTTCGGGATGAATCCAGCCGCGCTGTTCGCCGCCGCCGCCGAGCGCTACGGCGACGCGGTGCTGGCCCCAGGCCGGCTCGTGGCGAAACCGTTCGACGCGATCTCGCTCGGCATGGCGCTCATGTTCGGGACGGCCGGACTGCCGCACATCCTGATGCGGTTCTACACGGTTCCCGACGCGAAATCGGCGCGGAAGTCGGTGTTCTACGCGACCGGGCTGATCGGGGCGTTTTACCTGATGACGTTCGTCCTCGGGTTCGGCGCCATGGTGCTCGTCGGACCGGACGCGATCCGCCAGGTGGAGCCGGGGGGAAACATGGCGGCCCCCCTGCTCGCTGAGTTCCTCGGGGGCCGGGCGTTCCTCGGGTTCATCGCGGCGGTGGCCTTCGCCACCATTCTCGCCGTGGTTGCGGGGCTGACGCTGTCGGGCGCCGCCGCGCTGTCACACGACCTCTGGGTGAGCGTCGTGCGACGGGGTCGCGCCGATACCGCGGAGCAGCTCAAGGTGGCGCGGGTGGCGACCGTGGGGCTCGGCATCCTCGCCGTGCTGCTCGGCATCACGTTCAAGGGACAGAACGTGGCCTTCATGGTCGGGCTGGCGTTCGCCATCGCCGCCAGCGCGAACTTCCCAGCGCTGGTGCTGTCGATGTTCTGGCGCGGATACACGACCGCGGGGGCCGTGACGAGCATGGTCGTGGGCACGGTGTCGACGCTGGTGCTCATCTGGCTCTCGCCTACCGTCCAGGTCGACGTGCTGCACCACCCCACGGCCTGGTTCCCGCTCAAGAACCCGGCGCTCGTCACGATCCCGCTGTCCTTCGCCGTCGGCATCGTGGCCTCGCTCATCGCGGCGCGGAGCCACGAGGCGGAAGCCTACGGCCGCATGGAGCGGCAGAAGCACCTCGGCGGCGCGGCCTAGAAGAGCGTGAGGTTGAGGCCGACCGCCAGCTGGAACGACGAGTTGCTGTGATTGAGCACGCGACCCTCCACGTAGGGATGGGTCATCCCCAGCCGTGACTCGAGCCCGAACAGGAGATCCCAGCCGGTATCGGTGTCGGAGCTGCCGCCGGCCGAGGCCCGAAGCACGTTGATACCGCCTCCGACGTACAGCACCGACGGTCCGCCGGTCGGCACCCTGAACTTGAGGTCGCCGCTGAAGCCGACCAGAGAGCCCCCGTCCACGAAGTAGTAGTCGAACGACGGGTACAGCTCCACCGACCGTCCCACCGGCAGCAGTAGCTGGGCGCCGATGAGCGCCCGGTCGACGTCGAAGTTGTATCCCACATGCGGTCCGATGTGCGACCGCTGGGCTTTGGCCGTGGCCGTCGTGGCGGCGAGCAGCACGCTCACCGTGAGTGCAACCGCGCCAAATGGCTTCATGATCCCCTCCCGTTTGAGTATGTCCCGGCTGCGACGTACCCTCGCCCCAGCCGAATCACTCGACCACGAGGACCCCTGCTGCGCCCGGAGGTTCCGCCCTGTGCGGTGGGTCACCGCCGGACCGACCGTCGGCCTGGGGTCGCGCGTCACGGTTCGCCCGGTCGCGACGGACCCACATGCCACGAGCCGGCGCACGTGCGCGCGAGGCTATACTTGCCGGAACACTCTCCACTCCCGGAGCTTCCGATGCGTAGTGGTCATCCCGCGACCTGGCTGGTTGTGTCGACGTTCTCGCTCTTCGCCCGCCCGGCGGCAGCCCAGACCCCCGTCGACTCGTTCCGGCTCGCGTTCGACCTCGGATATGTGAACACCGCGGGCAACACCGCCGTGACCACGCTGAACTTCGGGGAGCACCTGAGCTATCTCACGGGCCGGTGGACGCTGGCGCACGGTCTGATCGCCATCGAGGGGCGCTCGGAGGGAGTGGAGACGGCGGCGCAGTACCGGACGGATCTTCGCCTCGACCGGGCGCTGTCCGCGAGGCTCGGGGCCTACCTGCTGGGGGGATTCGAGCGCAACGTCTTCGCCGGGA
>DASSMN010000509.1:0-12113 GCA_035688885.1 Gemmatimonadales bacterium | reverse complement strand
ACGCGGCTGACCGTGGCCGAGCTCAAAGCCAAGCTCGCCACCGGCACCCAGAGCTCGCCGCCCGATCTCTCCAAGACCGACCTCAGCGGGCTCGATCTCAGCGGCGTGGACTTCAAACGGGCCAATCTGGCCGGCGCGTCGCTGGCCAACAGCAAGCTCGCGGGTGCCAACCTGTTCTCGTGCGACCTGACCGATGCCAACCTGGCGGGGGTAGACGCCTCCAAGGCCAACCTCGACGGCACCGTGCTCCGGCGAGCCAACCTGGAGCGGGCCAACCTCCAGGGCGCGAGCCTGTTCGCCACCATCATCGAGGCCGCCAACCTCAATGGCGCGAACCTCTCGGGAACCCGGGTGATCGGCTACCTGCGAAGCGCCAAGCTGACCGGCGCGATCATGCGCGACGCCAACATGGGGGCGGACCCCGGCAACCAGTCCATGGGCGTCATGCGGGCGACGTTCGTGGGCGCCGATCTCACCGGCGCGGACCTGTCGAACACCAATCTCTACAAGGCCGACCTGTCGCATGCCACGTTGGCCAGGGCCAAGCTCAACGGCGCCACCTTGAGCAACGCCGACCTGATTCAGACCGACTTTACCCACGCGGACCTGACCGGCGCCAAGCTGGACAAGGCCAACCTCGACGGCGCCGACTTTACCGGGGCGGTCGGGTTGGATCGAGCCCAGGGCCTGGAGCAGGCCCGCAACCGAGACAAGGCCACCTTCGATGCCAAGTAGCTCTCTGCTGGAACGCGCGGTCCGCCTGATGCCGGCGACCGCCATTGCCGTGCTCGCCGTCGCCTGCGGTCGGAGCAAGTCGCCGCCGGCGATGCCGGACTCGACAGCCGCGGCCGCCGGTGACAGCGCGGCCGCGCCCGCGGGCAAGGCGTTGCTGGCGTACGTGACCAACGAGGGCTCCGAGGAGCTTACCATCATCGATACGCGCAGCGACAGCGCCGTCGCCACCATTCCGGTGGGCACCCGGCCCCGGGGCGTCAAGGTGAGCCCCGACGGCAAGACCGTGTTCGTCGCGCTGAGCGGAAGCCCCCGGTGCCCGCCCACCATGCCCGACGCGGAGTGCGAGAAGCTCAAGGCGGACAAGAGCAAAGACGGCGTGGCCGTGGTCGATGCGGCCGCGCGCAAGGTGACCCGGGTGCTCCCCGGGGGCTCCGACCCCGAGGCGTTCGACCTCAGCAAGGACGGCGGGACGCTGTTCGTGTCCAACGAGGATGCCGGCACGGCATCGATCGTCGACGTGGCGAGCGGGAAGATCCGCGCGACCGTGCCCGTCGGAAAGGAACCGGAGGGTGTTCGGGTGTCGCCCGACGGCAAGGAGGTCTGGGTGACCGGTGAGACCGCCCACAACGTGACCATTCTCGATACCCGGACCGGCAAGAAGCTGGGCGAGGTCGAGGTGGGCCAGCGGCCACGCTCGATCACGTTCACCCCCGATGGCAAGCGCGCCTACGTCGCGTGCGAGGTCGACGGGACGGTGTGGGTGATCGACGCGCCGGCCCGGAAGAAGATCGCCGTGCTGCCGCTGCCCAAGGGCTCGAAGACGATGGGCTCGGTGACGTCGCCCGACGGCAAGCGCATCTATGTGTCCAACGGCCGCGGGGGCACTGCCTCGGTGATCGACGTCGCCACCGACTCGGTGACGGCCTCGGTGCCGGTGGGGCAGCGGCCCTGGGGTATTGCCATCACCCCCGACGGGAAGAAGCTCTACACAGCCAACGGACCGTCCAATGACGTGAGCGTGGTGAACACCGAGACGCTCACCGTGGTCAAGCGGATCCCAGTCGGGAAGCTCCCCTGGGGTGTCGCCCTCGGCGAAGCGCCGTGACCGGTCGCCTGGCGCTCGCGTTGCTGACGCTGTCGCTCACGGCGCCGCACGGACACGGGCCCGACGCCGTGGCGGTAGGCATGGAAGCGAAGACGGCCATGCACGCGCTCTGGACGGCGAGCGTGGCGAGACACACCGAGCTGGTGGCGTGCCTGGCGAGCACCACGGACGGCGACACCCTGCGCATCACCCGGATCCAACCGCTCGCCGCGGGCGCCGACTCCATGGCGGTCTCGGCCGAGGCGTCGCTCGAGATCTGTGGCCCGCCCACCTGGCAGGGAACCCTGCACACCCACATCGCCCTGCGCCCCGATCAGCAGCCGTATGCCCTGTTCTCCGGGGCGGACCGCGGCATCATGCTCATGTGGTGGCAGCGGTGGAAGAGTGACGGCACCTTTTGCCTGCTTTACGCTCAGGATCAGGCCCATTGCGAGATCGACGGCTCCCGCGTGCTCATCCTGCCCAGCACCACGTACTGAGGTCGAGTCTCACGCGGGCCGCGGCACTGGTACTGGTGCTGCTCGCGGGCGCCGGCCGCGCCGCGGCGCAGGCCGCCCCCCGAGGCGCCGACGCTCCGGCCGCCGACTCGGCGTCGCAGACCACGGCGCGCCCTCAGCCCGCCTTCCAGTTCAGCCGGGAAGCCGGGCTCGGGCTTCGGGCCATGTGGGAAGAGAGCGTGGCCGCCGAGCAGGAGCGGGTCGCGTGCCTCGGCGCCACGATCCGGAACGACACCGTGTTCGTGGCCCGCATCCTTGCCCTGGTGCCGGACGGCGCCGATTCGATGAGCATCGGGTCCGACGCCTCGATCGAGCGGTGCGGCCCGCCCGAGTGGGCGGGCACCGTCCATACCCACATCGCCGAGTACGACCACGGCCTGCCCTCGGCCACCTTTTCGGCCCAGGATCGCGGCGTGATGCATCGGTGGTACCAGCGGTGGCAGGCCGATGGGGTGTTCTGCGTGGCCTATAGCGCCCGCGACGCGCACTGCGAGGCGGACGGCGTGGTGGGAGGGATGCGGTCGGCGCCGAGCTTGAAATAGGCGGCAGGGCGGAAGACCGGCAACGCGGAAGGAGCTCGACCCGAGGACGCCATCCTCATCCCGAGCACGCAATCCTGCCGCCTTATCGCTTACCGCCTTACGAGAACGGTCTCCGGGCAAAGATCGAATCCGGCCGTGCCGTCCAGAGGCGCCCATCCAGCCCCCAGGTCCGTCCGGCCCGCGCGAAGAAGAACGCGATCATCAGCACGAACAGCACGATGTGAAATCCCTGCTGCCCCTGCGACATCCACTGGGTCGCGAGGCCGTAGTTGATGACCAGGATCAGACCGGTGATCGAGGCGATCCCGGTGAACAGCCCCAGAGTGAGCCCCAGCCCGGTGACGGTCTCGCCCACGGCCGTGAGGTGCGCGAACGCCTCGGAATGGGTCAGGACCGTGCTCTCGAGGAAATGCTTGTAGAACAGAATCGGATTGTCGGACGCCTGCTTGGCTACGATCTTGGGCATCGTGGCGACCCAGCGCTCGGTAGCTCCCGGCAGCGGCAGCACGCCACCGACCATGACGATGCCGAGTTTGGTCACGAACGACTTCGCGAAGTAGAGCCCGACAACGATGCGCACGAAGGCAAGCCACCGATCGGAATGCGACATGCTCGCGACGGGGCGGGACGAATAGGCCATCAGCGGCGGCTCCTCGAGTCAGGGTCCATCCTACCACTTCCGGCTAAACCTCCACCCCTATCTCCGAAAACACAAACGTCCAGGTGTCGGTGAGCTCGTCGAGCACCTTGGTCAGCGGCTTCCCGGCCCCGTGGCCCGCCTGAGCCTCCAACCGCAGGAGGACCGGGTGACCCGAGGAGGTGGCCGCCTGGAGCCGCGCCGTCATCTTTCGGGCGTGCATCGGATCCACTCTCGTATCGCTCTCCGCCGTGGCCAGGAGCACCGCTGGATACTTCGTACCCGGCCGGACGTGATGGTACGGCGAGTAGGCCCGGAGCCAGTGAAAGGCCTCGGCATCGTCGGGCGACCCGTATTCGGGGATCCACAGCCGCGCGATCAGAAACCGGTGGTAGCGCAGCATGTCCAGCAGCGGCACCTGGATGACCACGGCCCGGAAAAGATCCGGGCGTTGGGTCAATACCGCCCCCATGAGGAGGCCCCCGTTCGATCCGCCGGCCACCGTCAGCCGCTCTGGCCGGGTATACCGCTCGCGCACCAGCCACTCAGCGGCCGCGATGAAGTCGTCGAAGCTGTTCTGCTTTCGGCCCAGCATGCCGCCCTGGTGCCATGACTCTCCATACTCCCCACCGCCCCGAATGTTGGGGATCGCCACCAGCCCGCCGTGCTCGAGCCAGAGCAGCAGCGAGCGGGAGAATGCCGGGGTCATGCTGATGTTGAATCCGCCGTAGCCGGTGAGGTAGGTGGGCGCGTTCCCGTCCCGTGTGGACCCGCGCCTGGATATCAGGAACATGGTGACGTCGGTCGTGTCGGCGGACCGTACGCTCACCTGGCGAACTTCGTAGCGGTCCGGATCGACATCGGCCTCGACCCGCTGCCACAACGTCTGCTCCTCGCTCACGAGGTCCAGACGGTACACGCTCGGCGGCACCGTGTAGGAAGAGAACCCGAAGAACAGCTCGTGCCCGTCGGGCTCCGCGCCGAGGCCGAACACGCTCCCCAGCGTGGGCAGCTGCACCTCATGGCGCAATCCACCGTCCAGGTCGGCGAGCCGAAGGTGAGAGGTGGCCCGCTCGAGGTAGCTCAGTACCAGGCGGTCACCCGCCACGCGGGCCCCTTCGAGCACCGCATCGTGCCGAGGCGGCACCAGCTCGCGCCAATGCCCCCGCTCGGGACGCTCGGGGATCACCTCGTACATGCGGTAGGTGGGTGCGTCGAGATTGGTCCGCAGGTACAGCCGTCCGCGCACCACCTCCCCGTCGAACGAGAAGGGCAGATCCTCCGCCACCGGCACCAGGCGAGGCGCGGGGGTCCAGCCGGCGGCATTGCGGTCGCCCAGGTAGAGATCGGTCTGATCGAAGGTGCGGGCGACGCTGATCACCAGCCAGCGGCCATCCGGCGACAGTCCCACGCCTGGCCAATGCTCCTTTTCGCGGGGTTGGTAGACCAGCGGATCTTCGGCCGGGTCGCCGCCGAGCGGGTGAAAGTAGACGGCGCGATGATAATGCTCTTCGCCGGCCGGAACGGTGCCCGGCTCCGGGTAGCGGGTGTAATAGAAGCCGGACCCGTCGGGCAACCAGGCGAGGTCGGCGGCACGGGTGCGCGGAATCCGCTCCGGGAGGCTGGTGCCGGCATCCACGTCGTAAACGTGGAGTATGCTCTGCTCGCTGCCGTTCTGGCTCAGCCCGTAGGCCAGCAGCCGGCCATCATCGCTGGGGTAGAACCAGTCGAGTGCCGTCGTGCCAGCCGGATCGAGCGCGTTGGGATCGACCGCCGGCCGGTCCTCGCCGCCCACCCCCTCGCGCACGTACAGCACGGGCTGGTTCTGACGGCCGTCGCGGCGCTGGTAGAAATAGCGGCCGCGTGCCGGCGTGGGGACGCTGATGGCCCCGATCGCGAGCAGCTGGTCGAGGCGGCGGCGGATCGCTTCGCGTCCCGGACGTCGGGCCAGCCATGCCTCGGTCAGCGCATTCTGTTGCTCGGTCCAGGCACGCGTCTCGGGGTCCGCCCCATTCTCCAGCCAACGGTACGGATCGGCAATCGTTTCGCCGTGGAGGACTTCGGTCACGTCCACCGTCCGGGTGGGTGGGTAGGCGGGATCAGTCACCCAGGTTGATGCCCAGATCGCGGGCGGTGCGGATGGTGTCGGAGTCGAGCGGGACGTTCTTGGGTCGGCCGACGACGTTCTCGAGCGGGACCCGCGCGATGTCCGACCCGGTGAGGCCAACCATGATGCCGAAGGCCCGGTCTGCAATGGCGCGCACGGCCGCGGCGCCGAACCGGAGCGCCAGCAGCCGGTCGTAGGTGGTGGGTGATCCGCCGCGCTGGAGATGGCCCAGCACCAGCGAGCGGGTTTCCTTGCCGGTGTGATGTTCGATGGCCCTCGCCACCTTGCTGGCGATGCCACCCAGCCGATCCACGGTGCCAACGCCGCGCCGCTCGAGCAGCTCGATGGAGCCGTCCTTGGGCCTTGCCCCTTCGGCCACCACCACGATGCTGAAGTGGCGCCCCGCGGCCTCACGCTGGCGGATCTTGTCGCACACCTTCTCGATGTCGAAAGGGATCTCAGGCAAGAGGATGACGTCGGCGCTGCCGGAGAGCCCGCTGTAGAGCGCGATCCAGCCTGCGTACCGCCCCATCAGCTCGACCACCATGACCCGGTCATGGCTCTCGGCCGTCGAGTGCAGCTTGTCGATCGCATCGGTGGCGGTGCTGACGGCGGTATCGAACCCGAAGGTGCGCAGGGTACCGCTCACGTCGTTGTCGATGGTCTTGGGCACGCAGACGACGGGCAGGCCCTTGCGCCACAGGTCGTGCGAGATCTGGAGGCTGCCATCACCGCCGATCGAGACCAGCGCGTCGAATCCGCTGGCCTGGAAGGCGGCCACCAGGTCGTCGGAACGGTCCCGTTCGTACACCTCGCCCTGCTCGTTCCGCATTACATAGCGGAACGGGTTCCCGTGGTTGGTGGTGCCGAGGATGGTGCCGCCCAGGTGGGTAATGCCGCGCACCTCGGCCAGCCCGAGGGGCACCACGCCGTTGAAGGAGAGCAGTCCCTCGTAGCCGCGCTGGATGCCATACGTCTTCCATCCCCGATAGTACGCCGACACCACCACGGCGCGAATCACGGCATTGAGCCCGGGGGCGTCGCCGCCGCCGGTGGAGATGGCAATACGCATGTCAGCTCGGACGTGACATCAGTCGGACGATCTCTCCCGGCTCGGCGTGACGGCGGAGCGCGCGCTTGGAAAAGATGAGCTTGCCGTCCACGGTCACCTCGAACACCCCCCCGGACGAGGGGACCAACCGAATTTCCGCGTCCGGGTACAGCTGCTGCAGCTCAGCCGCCAGACCGGTGGCTCGAGGCTGGTAGTTTCAGACGACGCAATACTCGATCACCACGCGCATGCGCGCTCCTCACGATCGGGATTGCGCGAATCGTAGCGCTCCCCGAGGGTGCTGCCAAGGGCGCCGCTGGTTTGGTGACGCCGCTCCTTGTCAGGTTGTCTCGAACGCCGTATCTATTTGATCCATGCGAACCTACCCTCAGCCCGCAAGGGGCTGGGCCGGGCGAGTCGGAGCCCTGGCCGGCCTCGCCCTCGTGGTGGTGTGCGCGCAGACCGGCGCGGCCCAGGCGCGGAAATATCTGGTGGAGCTCGGCGCCGCCGGGGCCTACCAGTCGTTCGACTCCAACACCCAGCTCGACGGCGCGCCGGGCGGTCTGGGGCGCCTGGGAATATGGCTGCCGCTCAACTTCTCGGTCGAAGTGGACGGCGCCTTCTCGTCGCCGGGGAGCAAGAGCGGGAGCAAGAGCGTCAGCGTCAAGTCCTTCGCGGGGTCGGTACTCTACAACATCCCCGTGGGCGCCAGGAATTCGTTCTACCTCAAGGCCGGCGTCGGCAACACCAAATACGGCAGCGATTGCCCGGCCGTGGCGAGCCCCGGCGATCCGATCTGCGGCAGCACCGGCACGCTGCAGGGTGGCGCCGGCCTCCGCGTGGGCCTCAGCCCGACGATCTTCATTCGAGGCGAGGGTCTGTACGCTCACTACAAGAGCAAGGATCGGCAGAACGTCACCGGGGTTTCTCTCTCCAACTTCGGCGTGAACCTCGGTTTGAGCCTGATGCTCGGCAGCAAGCCGATTCCCGACAGCGACGGCGACGGCGTGCTCGACAACAAGGACCGCTGCCCCGATACGCCCACCGGCGCCTCGGTGGACGCGCGCGGCTGTCCCAGCGACAGCGACGGCGACGGCGTGCCCGACGGGATTGATCGCTGCCCGACCACGGTGGCCGGCGCCGCGGTGGACGCGCGCGGGTGCTCCCAGGACACCGATGGAGACAACATTCCCGACGGACTCGACCGGTGTCCCGACACGCCTCCGGGGGTGCTGGTCGATGCCCGCGGCTGCCCCAAGGACAGCGATGGTGACGGAATTCCGGATGGGCTGGACCGCTGCTCCGATACCCCGCGCGGGGCCACCGTGGACGCCCTCGGCTGCCCGGGCGACGAGGACGGCGACGGTGTGCTCGACGGGCTCGACCGCTGCCCCCGGACACCGGTGGGAGTGACGGTGGATGCCAGCGGTTGCGGACCCGGGCAGAAGCCAAGCCCGGCGCAGCCATCGGGCGGCCAGCCACCACCGACGCCCAGTCCCGCCCCGGCGCCGGCCCCCACCCAGCCGACTCCCAGGCCGGGGGCAGCCCGCGCCAACGGCGCCCAGCCTCCGCCCGGTCAGCGCCCGGCCATCGACACGACCGGGCGGCCGATTCAGCGCCCGAACGCGACCGTGCCGCGCTCGGCGGCGCAGCCTGGCACGGTCTCGCCGGGCGTCCTCGAGGGTGTCACCTTCACTCCCGGCACCGCCAGGCTCGAGACCTCCTCCTACGTGGTGCTGGATTCCGTAGCCGACATGCTCCGGAGCCGGCCGGATCTCCGGGTCGAGATCGGGGCCCACGTCGAGAAGAGCGGATCGCCCAGCGACGATACCCGCATTACCACACTGCAGGCCGAGGCCGTGCGGGACTATCTGGTGGTGAAGGGAGCCAGCTACCAGCAGATCGTGGCCCGCGGCTACGGCTCGTCGGTTCCGCTCACTACCGACACCACACCGCGCGGTCAGCTCGCCAACCGCAGGGTCGAGATCCATCCGGTGACCGCAGGCCCCTGATTTGCGTGAGAGGATGGAGGAGCGCCGACCACGCTCCTCCATCGTATTCTCTCACAATCCACTGGGTCCGATGCGCCGCTCCCTTCTCGCCGCCGTTTTCATCGTTCTCCTGCACATTGCATCGCTTTCGGCCCAGCAGTCGTCGAGCTGGGGCGATGAGCTTCCCCCTGCCCCACCGCTGCCGGACTCGCTGTTTGCGATCCCGACGGTGAGCATCGATCTCACCCCGCCGGCCCCGCCGCTCACCCGGCCGCCCAGCTCGGTGAGGGCGATCTACCTGAACGCCTGGGCGTTCGGCGGCCGCCGGTTCTACGATCTGGTGAAGCTGGCCGACCGGACCGAGATCAATGCGTTCGTGGTGGACGTGAAGGATGACACCGGATATCTGACCTATCGGTCCGAGGTCCCCACGGCCAAGGAGATCGGCGCCAACGCCCAGCTCCGCGCCAGGGACGTGCGCGAGCGGCTCCGGGTCATGCGCGAGCACGGCATCCACCCGATCGCGCGGATCGTGGTGGCAAAGGACCCGCTGCTCGCCTCGCAGAAGCCGGCCTGGTCGGTGCAGAGCGTGAACGGCGGCCTCTGGCGCGACCGGCTGGACTTTGCCTGGGTGGACGCGTTCAACGACTCGGTGTGGGTCTACGCTGCGCAGCTGGGAGCGGAGGCGGTCAAGCTGGGATTCGCCGAGGTCCAGTACGATTACGTGCGGTTCCCCGACGAGCCCGAGAGCCGCCTCGCGTCCGCGGTGTTCGCCGCACGGCGGCCCGGCGAGACCAAGCGTCAGGGTGTGGCGCGCAACCTCAAGCTCCTCGGTGAGCGCACCCGGCGGCTCGGCGTCCCGTTCACCATCGACGTTTTCGGCCTGACCACCAGCGCACCGACCGACATGGGCATCGGGCAGATGTGGGAAGACCTGGTGACGACCGCCGACGTCGTCCTTCCGATGGTGTACCCCAGTCACTACTTCCGTGGGTACTACAGCCTGCGGCACCCCAACAGCGAGCCGTACAAGGTGATCCGGCGGGCCATGCAGGACGCGCTCCGCCGCTCAGAGCCGCTTGGGCGGACCGCGGAGATCCGTCCCTACCTCCAGGCCTTCACGCTCGGGTCCCCGCGCTACACCCCCGACCACGTGCGGGAGCAGATTCGCGCCGCCGAGGAGCTCGGCATCAGCTCGTGGGTGCTGTGGAATCCGCGGAGCGCCTACGATCCAGCCATCTTCCGCTCCCGCACCAGCACCTCCGGCGCGTCCGTCCCGACGTCGAATCGTCCTCCCGAGGGGACACAATAGTCCAGGGCTGCATCGGGGCGTGATTGGGTAAGCTTATAGTGCACAACAGCTTAGGCCGGATCGACCCAGTCGGTCCGGCCTTTGCAATCGGCCCGCCTTGACCGCCCCACCTGGGGCTGTATTCTCTAGAGCCTGTTACCCGACGACGTTACCCAGAGGAGCCACGATGCACATCCGGACTCGGTTCGGCCTGCTGCTCGCGTTCGCCGCGTTGGTCGGCGCCCGCCCCGCTGCCGCGCAGGCGCCCGACGGCGTCACGCCCGCCATGATCGCGCAAGGCGACAGCATCTTCCACAGCAGCGGCAACTGCTACGCCTGCCACGGCGCCAACGCGGAGGGCGCGGTCGGCCCCAATCTCACCGACGCCGAATGGCTGCACAGCGACGGCTCCTACGACGCGATCGTCAAGCAGATCACGACCGGCGTTACCCAAGCGGAGTCCAAGAGCGGCATCATGATGCCGCCCAAGGGTGGCTCCACCATCACCGACGACCAGGTGAAGGCGGTGGCGGCCTACGTCTACTCGTTGAGTCACAAGGCGCCCGAAAAGAAGTCCTGAGCGGGACAGCCGGCAGCCGGCCCGGGGGGCGCACGAAGGTGCGCCCCTTTTGCTACCTTCCAGCCATGTCGAACCGCCTCGCCGCCGAGCGCTCCGCCTACCTTCGCTCCGCTGCCCACCAGCCGATCCATTGGTTCCCCTGGGGTGAGGACGCCTTCAGCGCCGCCCGTGAACACGACCGGCCCGTCCTGCTCGACATTGGGGCGGTCTGGTGCCACTGGTGCCACGTGATGGACGGCGAGTCGTACGAGGATGCTCGGCTGGCGGGGTTTCTCAACGACCACTTCATCTGCATCAAGGTGGACCGCGACGAACGGCCCGACGTGGACGCGCGCTACCAGCGGGCGGTCCAGGCGCTCACCCGTCAGGGCGGCTGGCCACTGACCGCGTTTCTGACGCCCGCCGGCGAGGTGTTCTACGGCGGGACCTACTTCCCGCCTGATGGCGCACACGGGCGACCAGGCTTCCGCGCCGTGCTCGAGAGCGTGCTCGAGGCGTACCGCTCGCGGCGCGGGCAGGTGCAGTCACAGGCGGAAGCGGTGCGCCGGGTGATGAGCGACGATCTCAACGAGACCGCGCCCGGTGAGATCACGCCCGCCATGCTGGACGAGGCGATCGCCGGCATGAGCCGGGTGTTCGACCCGGTGAACGGAGGCTTTGGGCGGGCACCCAAGTTTCCCCACCCCGGCGCGATGGCCCTCCTGCTCCACCGGCTCTGGGACCGTCCGGACGACACCGCTCGCACCATCCTCGAGCGCACCCTCCAGGGCATGGCCCGAGGCGGCGTCTACGATCAGCTGGGCGGCGGGTTCCACCGGTACAGCGTGGACGCGGAGTGGATCGTGCCCCACTTCGAGAAGATGTCGTACGACAACTCGGAGCTGCTCAGGGTCTACGCCGACGCGTACGCGATGCTCGGCAGCGATCTCTACGGCGCGACGGCGCGCGGCATCGTCCACTGGGTACGGGACGTGCTCGCCGACGCCGAGGGAGGATACGGCGCGAGCCAGGACGCCGACGTGGGGCTCGATGACGACGGCGACTACTTCACCTGGTCCCGCGACGAGGCCGCCGCGGTGCTCACGCCCACCGAGCTGGAGGTGGCGGCGGCGTACTACGACATCGGCACCGCGGGCGAGATGCAGCACAATCCGTCGAAGAACGTGCTGTTCGTCACGGGGACAGTAGGGGCGGTCGCGTCCCGGCTCGGTCGGGGCGTGGTCGAGGTCAAGGCCGACCTGGAGCGGGCCAACGCCAAGCTGCTGGCCGCGAGACAGGCGCGGACCGCGCCGTTCGTGGACCGGACGCGCTACACCAACTGGAACGCGATGATGGCGTCGGCCATGCTCCGGGCCGGCGACGTCTTCGAGGATGCTGGCGCCCGCGACCACGCGCTGCGCTCCCTCGCGCGCCTCCGCGACGAGCGTATCGCCGACGATGCCGTGGCCCATACGACCGGTGGCGTCGCCGGCCTGCTCGATGACCAGGTTCAGATGGCCTCGGCCGCGCTCGACGCGCACGAGGCCACCGGCGAGACCGAGTGGCTGGACTGGGCGGTCCGCCTCATGGATCGGGTG
>DASSMN010000586.1:0-8221 GCA_035688885.1 Gemmatimonadales bacterium | reverse complement strand
GATGCCGTTCCAGCGGATGATCCCGCCGCTGGGCAGCGTGTCCCGACCAAAGTGATAGACGATGGTTCCTTCGACCGGCCAATCCAGCTTGCCCAGGCTGGCGGTGGTGATCGAGCCCGGGCCGGCCACCGCGCCCCGGAGGCCGCCGCGCGCCAGCTCCTCCCGCCGAGCGCGCTCGAGTGCGGCGAGCAGGCCGTTCAGGCGCGCCTCGTCCTTCTGCAGCGTGGAGAGGCGGCGCTCGGTGCTCCGGGCGGACTGCTGCAGCTGCTGGAGCCGCTGCTCGCGCGCGCGGGCCAGCTCGGTGTACTTGGCGACCTCGGCCTCACGCTCCTGGCGGGTGCGGTCGAGCTGGCCGCGCACGTCGAGGATCGTGTTGCGCTCGCTCACGACGCGGTTCCGCAGCCGCTCCACGTCGCTGACCAGGGCGCGGTCCTGCCGGCTGGTGAGGTAGAGGTACTTGTAGCGGCTGAGCAGGTCACCGAACGACTCGGCGGCCATGAGCGCCTGGAAGGTGTAGAGCGGGCCGCGCTTGTAGATGTCCACCAGCCGCCGCTCGAGCACCGACCGACGCTCGGCGAGGTTGTCTTCGGCCAGGATCAGCTCGGCGCTCGAGCGGTCGAGCTGGCTCGCGAGCCCGCCGATCTGGTGCTCGATCTCGTTCACGATCCGCTGGGTCGACTCGCGCTGCCGCTCAAGGTTGCTGAGCTCGTCGTTAACGTCGTGCACCTGTCCCTGCAGCCGCTGCTGCTGCTGCTCGAGCCGGTCGCGCTCGCGGCGGATCTCCTCCAGCCGCCGCCGGCTGGCGGCGATACTGGTGTCCTGGGCGGCAAGGGGAGCGGCGACAAGCAGTAGGGCCAGGACGGAAAGACGGAAGGACGGAAGGACGGAAAGACCGGCACACCGTGCAGGCCTGGCTGGTCCTTCCGTCCTTCCGTCCTTCCGTCCTTCCGTCCCCCTACACATGCCTGAGATGTCTCCCCACGCTCACCAGACTTCCCCCCAGGCCCAGCAGCACCCCGAACAGCACGACGGCGACCATCTGATAGGGCACGAAGAAGATCAGGCCCGCGAAGGCGCCGCCGCTCCGGTCGCGGAACAGCAGGTAGCCGGCATAGCACAGCACCAGCGACAGGAGGCCGCCGAGCAGGCCCTTGAGCGCGCCCTCCAGCAGGAAGGGGCCGCGAATGAACCAGTTGGTGGCGCCGACCAGCCGCATGATGGCGATCTCGCGGGCCCGCTGCAGCAGGGTGAGGCGAATGGTGACCCCGATGATCACCACGGCCACCGCGGCGAACGCGAGGCCGATCACCAGGCCTACGATGCCGGTGATGTTGCGCAGGTGATCGAGCTTCTGGACCCACTCGCGTCCGTAGCGCACGTCGTTCACGAAGCCGAAGCCACGGAGCCGCTGGGCCACGCGATCCACGGTGGCGGCGTCCCGGTTGCCCGGCTTGAGCCGCACCTCGAGGGACGCCGGCAGAGGGTTCACCTGCAGGTCGCGATACGCGTCGCGGAACTCGACCAGCTCGCGGCGCGCGCGGGCCAGGGCCTGCTCCTCGGTCACGTAGGTGACCTCCTGGACCTCGGGAAAGGCCGCGATATCCTGGGTGGCGAGCGTGATGGTCTCCGCCGGCGTCCCGCGGAGCACGAAGGCGACGATCTCGACCCGCTCCTCCAGCCCCTGGAGCGCCTGCCGCAGGTTGATGGCCACCAGGCCGAACAGGCCCACGGTGAACAGCGAGAAGGCGATCGTGGTGATCGACAGGGTCGAGAGCAGGGGCGCGCGCCGGAACGACAGCAGCGCCTCGCGCGTGAGCAGTCTCACGGCGCGCCCTCCTCCTCGTCCGACTCGTCCACCGCGCTGTCGAACACGACGCCGCCCTCGCGCATCTCGATAGTCCGGTAGCTGGCCTGGCGCACCAGGTCGAGGTCGTGCGTAGCCATGACGACAACGGTGCCGCCGGCGTTGATGTCGCGGAGGAGCTGGAACACGCCGCGGGTGGCCCGCTCGTCGAGGTTCCCGGTCGGCTCGTCGGCCACCAGGATGGCCGGGTCGTTCACCAGGGCCCGCGCGATGGCCACGCGCTGCTGCTCGCCACCCGACAGCTCGCGGGGGTAGGCGCGGCTCTTGGCGGTGAGGCCGACCTGGGTGAGCACGCGCATGACCCGCGCCTCGATGGTATCGCGCCGCGCGCCCGTCACCTCCAGCGCAAAGGCGATGTTCTCCGCGGCGGTGCGGTCTTCGAGCAGGCGGAAATCCTGGAACACGACACCCAGCCGGCGCCGGAGCTTGGGCACGTCATCGGGCTTGAGCGAGCTCACGTCGTAACCCGAGACGCGGACCTCGCCGCTGGTGGGCCGCTGCTCCGCGAACAGCAGCTTCATGACGGTGGACTTGCCCGCGCCGGAGTGCCCGGTGAGGAACACGAACTCGCCGCGCCCGATCCGGAAGGAAACGTCCTTCAAGGCGAGCGCGCCGTTGGGATAGTTCTTGTAGACGTGGGACAGGCGGATCACGGTCGGAAGGTAAAAGGGCGAGGGAGGGGGGAGAAGCGGCGAACAGGACGGAAGGACGGAAGGACGGAAAGACGGAAGGACGGAAAGACCGGCACACCCGCGGACCACTCTAGCGATGCGCATCATCCCGGCGGAGCTGGGCTTCGGTGGCGGGTCCCTCCGTCCTTCCGTCTTCCCGTCCTTCCGTCCTCCCAACTCACTTCTCCAGCGCCTGCTGCAGATCCGCGATGATGTCCTCCGCATCCTCGATCCCGCAGCTCAGCCGGAGAAAGCCGTCGGGAATTCCCAGCGCGGCCCGATCGGCGGGGGAGATGCCCTTGTGGGAGGTATAGCGCGGCTCGCTCACCAGGGTCTCGACGCCCGCCAGACTCGGGGCGTGGGTCACCAGCCTGAGGCGTTTGAGCATCCGCTCGGCGGCCTTGGGTCCGCCGGCGAGCTCCAGGCCGACCATGCCCCCGAAGCCGTCCAGCACCGCCTTGGCGTGTGCATGGTCCGGGTGCGATTCGAGCCCCGGGTAGTGGACCCGCGCCACCGCCGGGTGGGACTCGGCCCAAGCGGCCACGGCGAGGCCGTTGGCATTGTGGCGCGCCATGCGAAGCGCGAGGGTCCGCATACCCCGATCCACCAACCAGGCCGCGTGCGGGTCGATCGCCTGGCCCCACAGCCGCATGAGCCGGTTCACCTCTTCCACGAACGAGGCCGAGCCTGCCACCGCGCCGGCGATCACGTCGCTGTGCCCGTTGAGATACTTGGTCGCGCTGGTGATGGCGATGTCGGCGCCGTGCTCGAGCGGGCGGAAGTTGGCCGGTGAGGCGAAGGTGGCATCGACCAGCAGCGCCAGCCCGAACTCCCTAGCGACGTGCGCCACCGACGTCAGGTCCACGACGCGCATCAGCGGGTTGGTCGGCGTCTCGACGAAGATGGCCCGGGTGGCCTTGCGGACCGAGCGGCGCCACAGCCTCGGCTGGTCGGGCTGGACGTAGGTGATATCGATTCCCAGCCGGCCGAGCTCCTCGTCGAAGAGATGCCGGGTGCCGCCGTAGATCCAGCTGCTGCTGACCAGGTGGTCACCGGGGCGGAGCACGGCGAGGTGAGCGAGCGCAGTGGCGCCCATCCCGCTCGCGACGAAGATGGCGTCTTCGGCGCCCTCCATCAGGGCGTATTTCTTGGCGACCAGGACCTGATTGGGATTATTGCCGTAGCGGCTGTAGAGGATGTCCTCGTCGCTTCCAACCGGCGCGGTGAACGTGCTGCTCTGCTGGATCGACGGCGCCACGGGCGCCCAGTCGGGCCGGCGATGCGGGACGCCGTGGACGGCCGTGGTGGACGGGCCGAAGCGGCGCGTGCTCATCCGATGGGGAGCAGTTGATAGCGATCGCCGTCGGTCAGGACCAGCCGGTTGACGGCCAGCGCCTCGAGCGCGGCCTCGGCCCGCGCGGCGGGCCAGTCGAGCGCGCCCGCCAGCTCGGCCGCCAGCAGCGCACCGCGCTCGCACAGGAAGGCGAATGCCGCCCGCGCGTCGGCGGTGACCCAGCCGAGCAGGCGCGGCGCGGGATGCTCTCTGCCCAGCATGGCGGCCACGGCGAGGCGATGGGTGGTGAGCACGTGCTCGATCGCCTCGTGCTGATCCTCCCTGAGGCCGCTCAGCACCACGAACCGGACCCCGAGCTCGCCGCCGTCATCCAGCAGCAGCTTAGCCACCACCTCGTCGGCGCAGCTGAGGTCGAGCAGCTCGATGTCGGAGAAGTCCAGCAGGGCGGTGTGGCAGTCTGAGCCGGCCAGGGCGGCCTGAATGCGGTTCCGGATGGCGGCGCCGGTGGGACGGGTGACCAGATTGCGGTAGGGCGAGGCCACCGTCTCGCGCAGGAGGGTCCCGATGCGGATGGTCTGAATCATCGAGGCTCGGCGTCCTGCGAGGGGATGATGATCTGCACCTGGGCTCCGGGAAAGAATGGGAGGTGATCGCTCAACGGCACGTCCTCATCCCACGGCGGCACGATCGCGAGGCGAGCGGTGCCGCTCCGGATCGAGATCTTGCCTTTCCACTGATCCAGGAAGCGCTTGATGAAGGCGAGGCCCTGCCCGCGGCCGGGATCGCGAAAGCGGCTCACGCCCTGGATCAGTGCTGCTTCGAGGGCCGCCCCATCACCCCAGCGGTCGCCGAACCGCTTGGCGTGGGTGCTCTCGAGCGAGCGGCGAAAGCCGATCCCCGCGTCGCTCACCGCGATCACCACCACCCGCCGGCCGAGCCGGCGGCGGAAAGTGTACGCCTGCACGGCCACCCACCCGCTCGTGCCGGCGTGCTCCACAATATTCTGGCATGCCTCCGAAAGCGCCATACTGAACCGCAGCGTGGCTTTCATCTCGAGGCCGAGCTCGCCGTGCAGAATGCGCGAGGCGCCCTGCGAGATCTTCTCCACCACTTCGTGCACGTCCTCGGTGGCCCGCACCGGCGTCACGTCCAGCAGCACGTCCGACGGTCCCGAGGCCGTCGCCTTCGGCAGCTTGCCGTGCAGCTCGAACAGCTCCGCGGCGTACTTGAAGAACCCCGCTCGCGCCCAGTAGCGCTTGACTTCCTCGTTGGTCGGAATGGTGAACAGCGGCCGCTCGCGGCGAGCCTCGGCCAGCGCCTGGCCGGCGGTGAGCATGGCCAGGAGGCCGAAGGGCGAGGCCCACTGGGCCCCGCGGGCATCGATGAGGATCTTCTCGTCGGGCGGCCACTGGCCGAAGGCCGCGGCGAACTGCTCGAAGCTCCGGTCGTCGAATGTGGCGGGCACCTCGATGACGCGGGTCACGGGACCAGCAGCTCGCCGCGAAGGTGGCGTCCCAAGCCGGCCGCGCCGCGGAGCCCCGCGTTGCGCGCAGCGAGCGCGGCGGCGTGGGCCAGCGCCGGTTCCACGCCGTCGCCGGCCAGGAGCCGCGCGCACGCGGCGGCGCCGAACACGTCGCCGCAACCGGTCGGATCGAGGGCGTCGACCCGGGGAGCGGGGATCAGCGCGGTTCGGATCGGGCGGTCGGACGGTCGGACGCTCAGACGGGCGGGGGAGCGGACCGTCGGACCATCGATCTCCCACCCGTCAAAGCCCTGCGCCGCCACGTACGCCGCCCCCTTGGGTCCCAGCGTCACCACCAGCAGCGACGTGCCGGCGCCGAGCGCCTGGGCCGACAGCGAGAGGGGGTCCGGTGAGAGCTGGCGCATCTCATCCTCGTTGAGCTGGACCGCGTCGAAGCAAGCGAACCAGGCGGCCGGGTCGGCCAGAGGCTGGAGCACCCGGATGCCGTCGTGATGCATGCCGAGAAACAGGCTGTGCAGGTCGGCGTAGATAGGACCGTGAAAGCCCTGCCGCAGCGCCTGGGCGGTGCCCAGCGTGAGCTCGAAGCCGGAAATGAAGTTGAGATAGAGGGCGTCCAGGTCCATGACCATGGGGCCCAGCTCGAGCCAGGTCCAGGGCGGTACGCCGCCGCTCATCCGCTCGCAGCGGCGCTCCGCCGACTGATAGTGGAGCACCACCCGATTGTTGGGCGCCGGTACCTCGATGCAGCGCGCCCCCGGCGCCAGCCGCGCGAGTTCCTTGAGCAGCTCGGCCGCCTGCGGCGCGAGATCGCGGCCCACCTTGATGAGCGGCACGATCTCCCAGTCGGACGGCAGGCTCGCGTCCAATCCACCCAGCGCGTACGCGATCCCGCCCCATTCTTCGGTGGGCGGCGCCAGCGGGTCGCGCCCGTGGATGAGGTCCCAGACCAGCGACCCGATGACGCCGACTCTAGGCACCGAGCGTCTGGTCCAGAAACACCTTCGCCGCTCCGTAGACGCCGGCGGTGCCGGCCAGCTCGCCGGGCACGATGCGGCAGGCGGCCACCGCCGGCTTGAACGCGCGCCGGGCCGTCTCGCGGCGCAGCGGCACGAACAGGTGATCGCCCGCGGCCGTCACCCCACCGCACACCACCACGACTTCCGGATTGAACACGTTGAGCAGGTTGCCGATCCCCACGCCGAGGAAGCGGGCCGTATCGTTCACCACCTCGAGCGCGAGGTCGTCGCCGTCCTGCGCCGCCTGGTAGACGGTCTGCGCGGTAACCTTGGAGAGGTCCCCGTTGACCAGGGTGGGCAGCCGGCTCACCGCGCCGGCCTCGATTTCCTCCACCGCGCGGAGCGCGATGTTGGGGCCCGAGGCGTAGGCCTCGAGGCACCCGTAGTTGCCGCACTTGCAGCGCCGTCCCTCGGTATCGATCGTCGTGTGGCCGATCTCGCCGGCCACGTCGGACGCGCCGTGGTAGAGCTTGCCGTCGAGGATCAGCCCGCCGCCGATGCCGGTGCCGATGGTGATGCCGATGGCATGGCGCGCGCCGCGTGCCGCGCCCACCCACCACTCGCCGAGCACGGCACAGTTGGCGTCGTTGTCGAGCGCCGCCGGCAGCCCGAGCCGGTCGTGAATGATCTGACGAAGCGGCAGGTTGACCCAGCCGAGGTTCGGGGTCAGGAGCACGATGCCCCGCTTGGTGTCGAGGGGTCCGGGCGCGCCGACGCCCACGCCGAGGATCTCGGCGCCCGCCACTTCCTTTCGGGTGGCGGCGATGGCGCGCTCGGCCAGGTTCACCAGCCGCTCGAGCACGTCCTTGGCCCCCGCCTCCGCGTGGGTCGGCTCGCTCGCGGTCGCCACGATCCGCGAGCCGTCCTCGGCCACGCTGCCGACGACCAGGTTGGTCCCGCCGATGTCAATGCCCAGTACGAATCGCACCATGCGCCTCCGCGCCCAGCACGGCCTCGACGGCCGCCGCTACGGTTTCCACCGAGAGCTCCCGCATGCACCGATGATGGCCCAGGGGACAGACCTGGGGTCCGTGCGCCGAGCAGGGGCGGCACCCGAGTGATGGGTGCTCGACCACCACATCCCGGCCGCCGCGCGGTCCGAATCCGAAGCTCGGCACCGTAGGGCCGAACACCGCGACGATCGGCGTGCCCACGGCCGTGGCCAGGTGGAGCGGCGCCGAATCGTTGGTGACCAGCACCGAAGCCCGGGCCAGCAGCGCGGCCGAGGCCCGCAGGCCGAGCTCGCCCGCGGCGCTGTACGCCCGGCCGGGTGACTGGGCCATGATCTCGGCGGCCACCCGCGCGTCGTCCCGGCCCCCGACGACCACGGCGGGGCGCTCAAGCGACCCGACCAGCTCGGCGTAGCCGGGCCAGCGCTTGGTGCCCCAGATCGAGCCTGGGGCAATCGCCACGAACCCCGACTCGAGCCCGCGCGCGCGAAGCCACCGATCGGCCTCGGCCATGTCGTCCGCCGTGAGCCCGACCTGGACCGGCGGCGCTTCGCCGACGCCGCCCGCGAGCGTCAGCAGGCGCTCCACCTCGTGCGCGTCCGCCGGCCGGACCACGCGTCGGGTGTAGGTAGCGGCGGCCGGGCTGTCCGCAAAGCCCACCCGCTCTCCGATTCCCGCGACCCGCGCCAGCGCCGCCGAGCGCCACGAGCCATGGGGCAGGTAGGCTCGAAGGTAGCCGCGGCGCCGAAGCTCCCGGCTCAGCCGCCACAGGCCGCGAACGCCCCGCTCGGCCCCCCGCTTGTCATAGCGAAAGACGGTGCCCACCGCGGGGTGGCTCTCGATCAGGGCCGCCGCGGCTGGCGTGGTCACCACGTCCACCGGTCCATGCATCGCGGCGAGCGACGCCAGGAGCGGCGTCGTGAGGATGACGTCGCCCAAGAAG
>DASSMN010000562.1:0-10058 GCA_035688885.1 Gemmatimonadales bacterium | reverse complement strand
CCGATCATCTGGGCGCCTCGACCTATATCGAGAAGGGCTGGAGCCTCATCTCCCTCGGCGACTACGCCGGCGCCATCCAATCGCTCGACAAGGCGCTGTCGCTGGCCCCGGGCGACGTGCAGGCGCAGTCGCTGCTGGGCTGGGCCCAGATGCTGCACGAGGACTACGACGACGCGCTGGGCACCTTCTCGCGCGTACTCATGAAGGAACCGGCCAACGCGCTGGCCCGCATCAACGTGGGCTACATCTGCCTCAAAAAGCGCATTTTCGGCGAGGCCATCGAGCATCTCTCCAAGGCGATCCGGCTGGACAACGATCGGAAGGCGACCCTCTACGCGCACTACTATCTGGGGCTGGTGTATCTGGAACGGGAGATGTTCGAGGACGCGCAAACCTTCTTCCGCAAGACGCTCAAGCTCGGACCCAACCTGATCGAGGCCTATTTCGAGCTGGGCCGCGCACTCTGGTTTGCCGGGCAGCGGGATGAGGCGATGCAGACCTGGGCCGAAGGCCACAAGGCCAACAAGTTCAATCCGTGGGCCAAACGGTGTAAGGAAATGCTCGACCTGGCCGCGGCAGGCGGTGAAGTCCCGCGCAGTCTGCTCTCCTAGCGCTCGTCCTCGCGCTCGTCCTCCCACAACAGGGTGGCCCGACTGCGGTGCAGGTCGGTCGGGTCACCGTCGTCGCCTGGCCGGCTCAGCGGGCGATCGCCCTCGAGCTGGCCCGCGCGGCGGATCGACCGGCCGAGTGGCCGGGCCTGGGGCTTCGAAATCCCGGTCCGCTCCGGCTCATCGTCGTGCCCAACGGGCGCACGCTCGATTCGCTCACCTCGGGTCGGGCCCCCGCCTGGGGCGCCGCCATCGCCGAGCCGGGCGAGCGCACCATTCTCCTCCGCGCCGACCAGGACGATCTCCCCCGCACGCTTCGGCACGAGCTGGCACACCTGGCGCTGCACGAGGCCGTGGCGGTGCGCGTGCCGCTCTGGTTCGACGAGGGCTACGCCGCGTGGGCGGCCGGAGAATGGGAGCGATACGGCGGTCTCGAGCTCAACCTCGCCGTGGTGCGCGGCGCGATCCCATCGCTCACCGCGCTCGACGGCGCACTCCGTGGCTCGGCCACGACCGCCGATGCAGCGTACGCTCTGGCGGCATCTGCCGTCACCGAGCTCGCGCGGCGGAACCCCACCGGCACCCTGGCGCCGCTGCTCCAGCGCCTCGAGCGAGGCGAGGGCTTCGACCAGGCGGTTCTCGCCACGACCGGTCTCACCATGGACCGGTTCGAGGACGCCTGGCGAAGGACGGTGCGACGGCGGTACACCTGGGGGCAGTGGCTCATCGCCGGCGGGGGCTGGGCCGTGGCGGGAGTGCTGGTGCTCTGGTTGGTCCGGCGGCGCCGACGGGTAGATCGGGCCCGCCGGGCCGCGCTCGACGTCGGGTGGGTGGTAGAGCCCGAAACCGAGGATGGGCCTGAACTTGACCCGCCTCCAAAACCGTAGTAGCGTCCTAGCTTATGCCCAGTTCGCGCACCGCTTCGAGCTCAGGGGGCAGTACCGCCCGGCCACGGCGATTCCTGCTCACGCGCCGCAATCTGTTCATCCTCGCGGCGGCGGTCGCGGTGCTGGTGGCCGGATATCTCACCCTGGCCGCGGGCCATGCGAGCACCGCCGCGGTGCTGCTCGTGGTCGGGTACTGCATCCTCTTTCCTATCGGGATCGCGCTGTAGGGGTGTCCGTCGTCACGGCACGCAGTCTGCATCTGGGCAAAAATCCCGACCATCGGGCGAGGGCTCGCGTCTTCCGGGGCGAATAGCTCAGCTGGTTCAGAGCGCCTGCCTTACACGCAGGATGTCGGGGGTTCGAATCCCTCTTCGCCCATTCCTATCCGCGTCCGGGACGCGGTCGTTGCTGGCCCAGCGGGGCCGATACCTTGTGGAGGCTGAGGCATGTTCCTGTTCCGTCTTGTGACTCTGGCCGTAGTGGGGAGCGCTGTCCTGTCGCCGCTCGCGGCCCAGGGTATCCCTCGCGGTGCGCGCGCGTCGCAGCAGACCGTCAACGCCTCGCCGCGGTTCATGGTGGCGAATCCGTTCGCGTTCGCATCGGCCGACTCCGCGCCGGCGGTGAAGATCGGAAGCGGGATGCGGGAGGAAATGAAGGACGTCGTCGGGCGCGACTATTCGGTCATCGAGCAGGCCCAGATGAACGACGCGCTCAAGCAGTACGGCTATCCCATCGACGCCATTCTGAGCCCCGCGCTGGCCACCACGCTCGCCAAGAACATCCAGGCCCGTTTCATCGTCAGCTCCACGCTCAACAAGGCCGAGGGCGGTCGCTTCACGGTGACGGCCAGGTTGGCCGGTGTGAATGACGACGCCGGGAACGTGGTCACTCTGGCTCAGAACCCCAACGAGACGCCGGAGGCCTTCGGCAAGCGGCTGGCCGAGGCGCTCGGGCCGGCGGTCAAGTCGCTGGCGGACGCCAAGGCGTGCATCGACCAGCGGACGGCCAAGCCCGACAAGGCGGCCGACGCGGCCAACAAGGCGCTCAAGACGCTGCCGAACAACGGCCTTGCGGAGTATTGCCTGGCGCTGCTCGCCCAGGACAAGAAGGCGCCCCGGGAAGAGATCGTGAAGCACCTGCAGGCCTCTACCAAGGGCGATCCGCTGAGCCTCCCGGTGTGGACCGCGCTGGCGACCCAGTATCAGGCCGCCAACGACACGGCCAACACCTTGGAAGCCTTCAAGCAGATGCTCCGTGTGGCGCCCACCAACCAGAAGCTGCGGGAGGAGCTGTTCAAGTACTTCCTGCAGTCGGGCCACCCGGAAACGGCGCTCCAGGTTGCCGACGAAGGGCTGAAGCTCGATCCGTACAACGCCGACCTGTACGACCTCAAGAGCAATGCGTGCCTGTTCCTGAGCGACTTCAAGTGCGCGGTCGACGCGCTGGAGACCCTGTACCAGACCGACAGCACCAAGGCCGACACCCTGTTCTTCACCAAGATCGCCGCCGCGGCCGCCGAGCCGAACGTCCCGGACACGACCAAGCTCCTGCCGGCAGCCAAGACCAGCGCGGACTCGCAGCAGATCCGGGCCTCAGCGGCTGCCGGTGGCATCGCCGATACGGCCCGGCTCAAGAAGTGGGCGCAGATCGGCGTGCGGAAATATCCGGACAACCCCACGCTGCTGGGCTATCTGAACAAGGCGTACACGCTCACCGGTCAGACCGACAGCGTGATCGCGGTGACCAACCGCCTGATGGCCAAAGACACCAGCGCCGTGGTACCGGCGCTGAACGCCGCCAAGGCACTGATCGACGCCAAGCGGCCCAAAGAGGCGGTGCCGTTCCTCGATTACGCGATCAAACATGGCGACCCGCAGGCCAAGGAGAACGCCGCCGCCTTGCTCTATACCGGCGCCGCCCCGTTGCTGCAGCAGCCGCAGGATCTCCAGGGTGCCGCGGAGCTGCTCCGCATGGCCGTCTCGGCGGCCAATCCCCAGGGCAAGGTGGGTCCGGCCGCCAACTATCTGCTCGGCCTCGCCACCCTGTTCCAGGTGCCCCAGATCGACCCCCAGGCCGAGAAGGGCAAGTCGTGCGACCTGGCCCAGCAGGAGGAGGCGCTGCTGGGTGAGGCGGAGACCGCGCTGACCGCGGGCCGGAACGCCAATCCGGAGGCGGTGGACAAGAATCTCGGCATCATCACGAAGTACAAACCACGGGTCGCGGCCATGAAGAAGGCCTACTGCAAGTAGGGCGGGCGAGGGGCGGTGCCGACTAGACTCCGCCCCTTCCTCTTTCTATATTCCGCCCGGCGTTCCAAGGGGCTGTAGCTCAGCTTGGTTAGAGTGCCGCACTGTCACTGCGGAGGTCGCGGGTTCGAGCCCCGTCAGCCCCGCTCCCTCTGTCGAACGTGCCACCCCGTCCCCCGTGGACGGGGTGTTTCGTTTCCGACCGCGCCCATATGACCGACGCCGCCACCCCAAGCCACGTCCCGGTGCTGCTGGCTCCGGTGCACGCCGCCGCCGCCGGGGCCCGGCGGGTGGTGGACGCCACCCTGGGCGACGGCGGCCACGCCGAGGGATTTCGACGGGCCGGAGCCGAGGTGCTCGGGATCGATCGGGACCCGGCGGCGATCGCGGTCAGCCGCCGCCGGCTGGGGGAGCAGGGCATCCGCTATCTGCAGGCGCCCTACGCCTCACCCGAGGCGCTCGAGGCGGTGGCGGCCTTTCAGCCCGATTTCATCCTGCTGGACCTCGGCGTCTCCTCGCGGCAATTGGACGAGACCGGACGCGGATTTACTTTCCGACCGGGTGCTCCACTCGACATGCGGATGGGCTCGGACGGACGCTCGGCCGCCGCTTTTCTCAATCAGTCGGACGAGGGCGAGCTGGCCCGAGTGTTTCGCGATTACGGCGACGAACGCCAATCGCGGCGGCTCGCGCGCGAGATCGTGCGCCGGCGGAGCCGGCAGCCGTTCAGCGTGAGCGACGACCTGGTGAACGCCATTCGTGCGGTGCTCGGTCCGCGCGCGGGCCCGGGCGACTTTGCCCGGCTGTTCCAGGCGGTGCGCATTGCCGTGAACGACGAGCTCAGCGGACTGGAGCGGGCGCTCCCGGCGTTCCGGCTCGCGCTCCGGCCCGGCGGCTCGCTGGCGATCATCACCTACCACTCGGGCGAGGACCGGCTGGTGAAACACGCCTTCCGCGAGTGGGCCAGCGCGTGCGTGTGCCCCCCGGGCCAGCCGGTGTGCACCTGCCGGGGGCGGCCCCTCGGCCGCCTGGTGCCGCGCAAACCGGTCGTGCCCGACGAGCAGGAAGTGGCGGTCAATCCGCGCGCCCGGAGCGCGCATCTCAGGATCTTCCAGGCGGGCGATGCGTCTTAAGGGACGGCACTGGCTGATGCTCTGGCTGATCATCTTCCTCGGCGTGCTGGTGGCGATCACGACGCGCCAGACCGCGGGCTTCCAGACCGCTCGCCGGGTGCGGGAGCTCCGCGAACAGCGGATGGCCCTCGAGGCCCAGCGGGGGGACCTCGAGCGCCGCATCCGCGCGGGTTCGAGTCGGCAGGTGCTGGTGCCGATCGTGGAGCGCGCGCTCGGCCTCCACGAGCCGGCCGATTCGGAGTTCGTGCTCTTCGCCGTGCCTCCGGCCGGCCCAGCCCCTCGCTGATGGCCAAACCCACCGCGCGCATCGGCGCCATCCAGTTCGCGTTCGTGGTCGGCATCCTGGCCGTCCTCACCCGGGCCGCCCAGCTCCAGATCGTCGAGGCGGAGCGCTGGGAGCAGGAGGCCGCCCGGCAGCGGACGGAAAAGGTGGTCCTGCCGGCGCGCCGGGGCGCCCTGTATGACCGGAACGGGGTGCCGCTCGCGATCACCCAGGAGTTCTATCACGTCGGCGTGGCGCCCAACGAGCTCGAAGACATACGCACCGCCTTCGTCCTGCTGGTACGGAACCTCGGGGTGTCGGCGCCGGCCTTGAATCGCGAGTTCCAGGCCCGCAAGCGATGGATCTACCTGCACGGCCCGTTCAACGCGACGCAGGTGCAGCCGCTCCGCACGGTGCGGGGGATTCATCTCACTGGGGAGTATCAGCGATTCTATCCCTCGCGCGACCTGGCCCGCCCGATCATCGGCGCGCTATCGCCGGACCGGCCGGCGGGCGGCTCGGGCCTGGAGTCGGCGCTGGACTCGATGCTCACCGGACGGCCCGGCGAGGCGGTGCTCCTCAAGGACCGCGCGGGTCGGCGGTACGACTCACCCAATCGCAAGACCCGCGATCCGGTGCCCGGGAATGACGTCACCCTCACGCTCGATGCCGAGCTCCAGGAAATTGCCGAGCGCGGGCTCGACGACGCCATCGCTCAGATGAACGCCCAGGGCGGCGACGTGGTGTTCCTGGATCCCAACAGTGGGGAGCTGCTGGCCCTGGCATCGCGACAGGCAGCCGGGGGCGGGGTGCCCAGCGCCTCGACCTTTACCGATCCGTTCGAGCCGGGCTCGACCGCCAAGCTGTTTACCGCGGCCTCGCTCCTCATGCACGATCGGGTGCAGGACAGCGATGCGGTGTCGGGAGAGAACGGCGTCTGGAACATGCCCACGACTCGGACCGGCAAGTTTCGCAGGATCGAAGACGCTCACGCGCAGCGGGGGACGCTCACGCTCGCGCGGGCGGTTCAGGTCTCGAGCAACATCGCGATGGCCAAATTCTCCCTCCGGCTCAGCCCCGAGGAACAGTTCGAGACCTTGCGCGATTTCGGCTTCGGCACCCCCACCGGCGCGGAGTTTCCGGGCGAGTCCCGCGGCATCCTGGCGCTTCCCGATCGCTGGGTGCCCAACTACACCCGGGCCAGCATGGCCATGGGGTACGAGTTCGAGGTCACGCCGGTGCAGCTCGCCGCGGCGTATGCGGCCATCGCCAACGACGGCATCCTGCTGGCGCCCACCCTCATCCGTGAGGTTCGCGACCCGAGCGGGACGGTGGTTTACCGCCACCGGCCGGAGCCGGTGCGCCGGGTGGTAACGTCCGAGGTGGCGACTCGGCTGCGGGAGTTCCTCCGCGAGGCTGCGGGAGAAGGCGGGACCGGCGAGCAGGCGCAGCTCACCAACTACGCGGTGCTGGGCAAGACCGGCACCGCCGTCCGGTTCGTGGATGGCCACTACGTGCACGGCCAGTACACGGCCTCCTTCGCGGCCATCTTCCCGGCCGATCACCCCCAGCTGGTCGTCATCGTCAAGATCGACAACCCTCGAGGCAAGTACTACGGCGGCCTGACGGCGGCGCCGGTGACGCGAACCATGCTCCAGCAGGCGCTCGCGTCCCGGCGGGTGGCCATCGACCGCGGCCGCCTGGCGGCCCAGGATACCGTCGAGCCTGCGCTTCGCCGTCCACTGGAGGAGGCACCGGGACCACCGCCGGTGGTGGTGATGCTGCCCTATCGGGCGCCGCAGCCCAACACCGCCCCCCGTCCGGTGCCCGACGTGGGCGGCCAGTCCATTCGAGAAGCGGCGCTCGCCCTGCATCGTCGAGGCTTCGAGGTGAACCTGCGCGGCCTGGGGCGGGTGGTGCGCACCGTTCCCGGCGCAGGGGAAAGCGCCCGTCCGGGCTCGTCGGTGCTGGTGCTGGCGGAGTGAACCCGGCGCGTCGGCACCGTCCAATCCACTGCAGCGCGCCGCGGCCCCCGCGGCGGGAGTGCACCGCATGGCCGTAAGCTGGACCCAGCTGCTCGACGAGCTCCGCCGGGCCGATCTCCTGCTGTCCGCTCCGATGGCAGGGCCGGATCCGAGCGGCGTGAGCATGGACAGCCGCACGACCGGACCCGGGGTGGTATACGTCGCGGTCCGCGGCTCTCAGGCCGATGGTCACCGCTTCGTGGCCGATGCGGTGAAGCGTGGCGCGTCGGCGATCGTGGTCGAAAGCCCGCAGCAGGCCGGCGTGCCCGAGGTCGTGGTCCGCGACGGCCGACGCGCGGCTCTCGTGCTGGGTCAGGCGTGGTATGGCCATCCGGGGCGGCGGCTCACCCTGATCGGCGTCACCGGGACCAACGGCAAGACCACCACCACAGGACTCATCCGTCACCTGTTCAACGCCCAGGGTGGCGCGGGAAGCATCGGCACCTTGGGGGCGTTCGACGGGCACGGTCGAGCGGTGGAATCCACCGCGGGCACGCTGACGACGCCTGGTCCCATCGATCTCCAGGCGACGCTGGCCGAGCTGGTGGCGCGAGGCTCGACTCATGTAGCGATGGAGGCGTCGTCGCACAGCCTCGATCAGGGGCGCCTCGACGGGCTGAGCTTCGCCGCCGGCGTGTTCACCAATCTGACCCGCGACCACCTCGACTACCACGGCACCATGGAGGCCTATCTGGCGTCCAAGCTCAAGCTCAGCTCTCTGCTCGGCCCGGCCGGCGTGGAAGTCGTGAACCTGGACGATCCCGCGTGGTGCGTCCTGCCCGCCCGGTCATCGCGAGTCACCTTTGGACTCGACGCGGGCGCCGACGTGCGGGCGACCGGCGTGGTGCTCGATGCCGCGGGCAGCCGGTTCCGGCTCGAGGGCCGGTTCGGCTCGACCGAAGCGTCGCTTCCGCTGCTGGGCGATTTCAACGTGAGTAACGCGTTGGCGGCCGCCGCGACCGCGCTGGGCCTGGAGCAGCCTTTGCATGACGTCGTGCAGCGGCTCGCGAATGCCCCGCAGGTACCCGGCCGCATGGAGCGCATCTCCGAGCTTCCCTGTACCATCCTCCGCGACTACGCCCACACGCCCGACGCCCTCGAGCGTGCGCTGGCCACCCTGCGGCCGCTCACCCGCGGGCGGCTGATCGTGGTGTTCGGGTGCGGCGGCGATCGCGACAAGGGCAAGCGGCCGATCATGGGACGGCTCGCGGCCGAAGGCTCGGATCTCGCCATCGTCACATCCGACAATCCGCGCACCGAGGATCCCGCCGCCATCATCGACGACGTGGAGCAGGGCATGGCCGATGTGCCGCATCAGCGATTCGTCGACCGGTTGGACGCCATTCATGCGGCCCTCGCGACCGGCCGCCCCGGCGATACGGTGCTGCTGGCGGGGAAGGGACACGAGACCTACCAGGTGCTGGGCACGACCAAGGTGCCATTCGACGAGCGCGAGATCGTCCGCGCAGCCACCGGGCAGTCCGGATGACCGCCTGGACCGCGGGGCGGGTGCGGGCTGCGCTGGACCTCCCGCCGGGGCCTGACGATGGGATCGGCTTCGCGGCCATTTCCACCGATTCGCGCGCGAGCGTCCCGGGCACGCTGTTCGTGGCCCTGCCCGGCGAGCGCTTCGACGGTCACGACTATCTCGACGCGGCCGCCGGGGCGGGAGCAACGGGTGCGGTGGTTCGCCCGGGAACTCGAATCCCGGCCGGGGTGCTGGGGTTCGAGGTGCCGGACACGCTCAAGGCCTTCGGCCGGCTGGCCCGTGCGCGCCGTCGTGAGCTCACGGGCCCGGTGGTGGCGATCACCGGCACCAACGGAAAGACCAGCACCAAGGAGATGCTGGCGGCGGTGCTGGCCACGCGCTATCGGGTGTACGCCACTCGGGCCAACCTCAACAATCTGGTCGGCGTGCCGACCACGATCCTCGAGGCGCCGGCGGACATCGAGGCGCTGGTGGTGGAGGCGGGCGCGAACCTGCCGGGCGAGATCGCGCAGTATCGCGCCATCATCGAGCCGACCCTCACGGTGGTGACCAACGCGGTGGAGGGGCACCTCGAGGGCTTCGGGTCGCTGGAGGGGGTGATCGCGGAAAAGCTCTCGCTGACGGACGGGGTGCCGCTCGCGATCGTGGGCGTGCAGCCGCCCGAGCTGGCCGCGGGGGCCCGCAAACGGGCCAAGCTGGTGCGGACCGCCGCGCTCGAGCGGGCCGATCTCACGCCCGATGCGGTCGAGCTCGGCCCGGATGCGCGGGCGATCCTCACCTTCGGCGGCGTGCGCTTCACGCTCGCCGCTCGCGGCCTGCACCAGGCCGACAACGCCACCCGCGTCTGGGCGGTGGTCGAGGCTCTCGGTCTCGATCGTCAGGCTTCGGCGCGGGCGCTCGAGGGGTTTTCGATGCCGGGTGGCCGGGGCGAGCTGCTCGAGGCCGGCGGTCTCACCATCCTGAACGACTGCTACAACGCCAACCCGCAGAGCTTTCGCGCCGCCATCGCGACGGCGCGGGCCCTGAGGAACGGCCGGCGTCTGGTGTTCATTGCCGGTACCATGCGGGAGCTCGGGCCGGAGTCGGCGGCACTGCACGCGGACGTGGCCCGGGCGCTGGTCGAGCTCGCGCCCGAGCTCCTCGGCGCTGTGGGCGAGTTCGTGCCCGCCCTCGCACCCTACGCTGCGCAGCTCGCTGATCGATTGGTGACGGCGCCGGACCCGCTGGCGCTGGGCCCGTTGATCGCGAGTCGGCTCGAGGGCGGCGAAGTGGTGGTGCTCAAGGCATCCCGCGGGGTGGCTCTCGAACGTATACTTCCGGCGCTCACGACCCGCGCGACCCCACGACGCTGAGGCTCGATGTTCTATCACTGGCTCGCGCCGCTCGGCAAGACGTACATCATTTTCAAT
>DASSMN010000286.1:0-4980 GCA_035688885.1 Gemmatimonadales bacterium | reverse complement strand
GGTACGGTCTGGCCCACGGCGGGGATGGTGATCGTCATGTCCCCCACGTCGTTTCCCTGGGCCGAGATCAGAATCCCGTCGAGCCCGAGGACGTGGGCCTGATGGCGGGTGCCGGTGGCCGACATCTCGAGCACCTGGTCGGCCTGCGTGCGGGTCCCGGTGCGCTCGTAGGAGCCGGTGCTTTCGAGGGTGATGCCCTTCCGCGCGCCCGGCGCGTCGCTCGCGACCGCCTTGTAGCTCGTCACGGCGCGCTCAGTCCCGGGAAAGGCGTCGGCGGTGAGCTTGTACTCCGTGGTGTCGCTCCACTCCATGCCTTCCCGCACGCCTCCGGCCGGCAGACCCGGAAAGAGGAGGCCGAGGCGGCCGGTGAGCTCGTCGGGCAGCGTGCCTTGCCGGTCGACGGTGAGCGGACCGAGGCCGCTCGTGGAGCTCAGCGTCGCGGTCCAGCGGGTGCCACGCGCGGCCAGCACCGAGTCGGGCGAGGCCGGCTGTCCGCTCTCGAGCGCCTGGAGCGAGTCCAGCACCACCGTGACGCCGAACGTCCCCGGCGATGCCGCCTCGGCGACCGTCACGTGGAGATACGCAACCCGGTCACGCACCTGCTCCTGGGTGGCCCCGCCGGGATACTGAAGCGTGAGGCTGTCGTGCCGCTCCAGCCGGTAGGCGCCTGCGCGGAACGGCTTGTAGGCCACCGCCGGTCCCTTCCCGGGCGTCGTCGGCGTCGGAGGAGCGGGCTCCCCCGGCTTCGTCGGGGTGGGCGTCGGGGCAGGCGGGTTGGTGGTGGTGCCGGAGCTGCATGCCGCGACCACCAGGAGGGCCAGCACGGCGGAGAGAACGGAAATCGGCCGGGTCATGGGATGGGTGTGACCTTGGTCGTCTGAGAGATGGTGATCGGAAGCGGGTGCTCGGCGAACGCGCCCGCGATCGTGAGCGCGGACTCGAGGCGCCAGTCGCCGCCGAGGTAGGCGCCGTCGGGGCTCACGAAATAGACGCCGCTGCCCGTGCCGCTGCCTTCGATCCGGGCCGGTTGGCCGGTGTCGGTGGGCTGAGTCCCTCGAATGGTCGAGCTGTACTCGCTGGTCACCCGGAGCGCTTTCCGGGCTCCCCTCGTTTCTCTGCCGGCCACGCGGTACGAGGTCACCCGCCGCACCACTACGCTGTCCAGCCCGTTGGTGGTCGCCTGGGTGCTGGTGTCGGCCCACTGCTCGCCAGGCTTGGCGCGGGCCTTCACCCAAGGGAAGAAGTCGGTCAGAAAGCCCTGCACCCGTGCCGCGGCCGGCGACACGTTCACCGCCTCGAGCGTCGAGAGCTTGCCGGCGGCGCTCAGGAACGCGTGGAACTCGGCCCCGCGCGCGCTGTCGAACACGCTGGTGGGGATGGGGCTCGCGCTGTCGCCCCGCATCGAATCCACCACGATGCGCACGGCCTTGCCGCCTGCGGTGTCGTTGAGGGTGACGGTCAGGAAGCTCGAGGTCGAGAACGAGACCCGCTGCCGCCCCTTGCCGGCAGCAGTGGCATCCACATCCTGGGTCAGCGTCTGGTCCACTCGAAACCGGCTGGTGATCGGCGCCAGCCGGCCCGGCGCGGCGCCCAGCAGGATGGCGAACGTGGTCAATGCGGTGAGCCGCAAAGCGCGCATCGGTGCCTCGGTGAAGCGGGGCGGCCCTCCGAACCAGGTCCGGAGGGCCGCCGCTGGTCGAGCCGTAAGCCGAGTTCTGTTCCTGGCGCTCGCGCGCCCGGGATGGTCATCTGTCTGGGACGGCCGTTGCCGGCCACCTCGAGCAGCCTACCCGCGGCTGATGCTGCACGGTGTGGGTCACACCTCGCCGCTTATTTGGCCTTGCTCCGACTGGGGGTTGCCGTGCCGCCGACGTTACCGTCCGCGCGGTGGGCTCTTACCCCACCGTTTCACCCTTACCCGAAGGTTGCCCGACGGGCGGTTTGTTTTCTGTGGCCCTGTCCGTCGCCTTTCGGCGCCCAGGCGTTACCTGGCAGTCTACCCGTTGGAGCTCGGACTTTCCTCGAGACGCCCGGAGGCGCTCGCGACCATCACGCTCGGCCAGCGCGGGGGAATATAACGGACGATAGGGCGATAGGGCGAACGGGCGATAGGGGTGCGGGGAGGCGTGCCGACACCGGCCGTAGCAGGGAGCTGGGGAGGGGCGACATCTCAGCCCGAGCGCAGCGAGGGACCTTCTTGGCCAGCCCCTGTCCGGCTGAGAAGGTCCCTCGCTGCGCCCGGGCTGAGGCAACCGACGCGTGCCCGCGCCTATCGGCCGTTCACCCTATCGTCCTATCGTCCTCCTCACCCCGCCTCGCCCAGCCGGGCCAAGCCCTGCTGCGCCTGGCGCACGAACGGCTGCAGCGAGGGATCGGCGGCGCGCCATTGGCTCAGCACCTGCTGATACTCCTGCCGCGCCTCGGCCCGGCGGCCCAGCTGCTCGAAGGCGGCCGCGCGAAGCAGCCGCACCCGCCCCAGCATGCCCCACCGTGAATCGAAGCCGCCGGTCCACAGCGCCTCCGGTTCGAAGTTCTGCAGCTGGCGCAGCGTGGCCTGGTAGTCGCCTAGGAGGTAGTACGCCTGGGCGGCCAGCGGACGGCGATAGCTGGCGTACATGGGCTTGGACTCCGCCGAGTCCGGCTCCGCCAGCGCCCGGCGGGCCGCCGCCGAATCGCCCCGGCTCAAGGCCAGCAGCGCGCGCACTTCCTTGGTGAGCGTTTCGCCGGTGAGCGATCGATACTCGTTCAGGGCGCTGGAATCCGCCCCGGGACCGGTGAAGAGCCCGACGGCTGCTGACGCCCCGCTGTGGGCCACATGGGTCCGCTGATCGGTCGGCGCCATCCGCACGGCTTCGGCCGCGCTTTGCCACACCTGGCGGAGCGAGGCGGTGGGCACACCGCTCGCGCCATACAGCTCGCCCAGGTACGACCGCCGCCAGCCTTCCCCCGACTGGCCTTCGCTCTTCCCGCCGGGGGTGGGAATCACCTCGCGCCGCACCTGATCGGCCAGGTCGATGGTCTTGGCCGCGCTGGCCAGGTCGCCCTGGTACGCGAACACGTTGGCGGCAGCGGCGATGTCGGTGACGATCGTGTAGCTGCCTTCGTACGGCCGGAAGTCCTGCGGTGCCACGGTATCGAGCGCCACCCGGAGCTCCTTGGCGGCGCGCTCCACCTGCCCCGAGGCGAAATGGATCCGCGCCTCGACGAACGGCAGCTCGGGATGGCTCGGCGTGCTCTGGCGGAACCGGTCGACCTCGGCCAGGGCGGCCCCGTAGTTTCCCGCCGCGACATAGGCATCCACCATGGCGCCATGGGCGCGAAGCGTGGTCGGCTGACTGGCCACCCAATTCCGGGCCGTCGAGAGCGCCTCGGTCCGCGCCCGACGCACCGCGGTGGCCACCGCGGTGCTGTCCAGTAGCGCGCGACCATCGGAGGTCTGGGTCAACGCGAAGGAATCCGGCGTGACCATCGCGTAGCCGGGGTGCGGCATGGCCGCGCTCCCCAGCATCGACTGCACATGGTCGTAGGCCAGCGCGTAGTCGGGGTCCAGGGCGAGCGCGTGGCGGAAGGCGCGGATCGCCTGGGTCCAGTGCGGCGCCTCGTTGGTGCCGGCGGTGTCGTGGAACCAGGCCTCCCCCAGGCCGTACCAGGCGTCCGCGTCGGTGGAATCCCGTGTCAGCAGCTGCTGATACGACTTGCGCGCGTCCACGAACTCGCCGCCGAGGAAGTTGCGGTAGGCGTTGATGACGGTACGCTCGTGCGCCGGCAGGTTGCCCGAGTAGGCGGTGGCGCGCACGATGGCGGCGTCGGCGATCGAGTCGCCGATGCCGACCAGCCAGCCGCGGGTGAGCGCGAGCTTGTAGTACGCCAGGCCGAACGTGGTATCCATCTGGATGGCCCGCTGCAGGTCGCGCTGCGCCCCGGCCAGGTCCCAGCGGTTGAGCTGCTCCACGCCGGTCAGGTACGCGCGGTAAGCCTCGAGCGACATGGTGGTCGACCGCGCGAGCCCGATCCGCACCTCGTTCGGGGCGCCCGACAGGTCGAGCAGCTTGGCGGCAAGCTGGTCGAACACCGGCCGGACGTCGGAGCTGCTCCGGTCGTCCACCTGCGCCACGTCCACCCGCTTGCCGCTGGCGACGTCGTACATTCGGGCGGTCAGGTGGAGCGAGTCACCGGCCTGCGCGAAGTCGCCCAGCACCACCGTCCACACGCCCGCCTCGCGGGCCAGCCGGCGGGCCATCTCGAGACCGATGTCGTCGCCCGCCCGAAGCCCGTGCTTGCTCAGCAGATCGTGCAGCCGCTCATGGTCTACGACCGTGAGGTCGTTCCACTGCGACAGGTTGAGCCCCAGCATGCTGACGCTGCCTTCGCGCAGCCAGTCCACCGTGCGGTCGTCGCGCTGATTGTCGAACGGCAGCACCAGGATGGAGTGACGCGGGTTGACCCCGGCGGGTGGCCCGGGGCTCCGGCGCGAGAGCCCCACCACCCCGGCTACCAGGGCCACGGTGGCGGCGGCCGCGAGCAGCACCACCCGGCGGCGCCGGCGGTCCCGTGGCGCGGGCTGCTCGACGGTGAGCGCCTGGCGGAAGGCGTCACCGGTCTGCCACCGGTCGCCTGGCTGCTTTTCGAGCGCGCGCATGATGGCGGCCGCCAGCGGGCGGGGCACGTCGGCGCGCAGCCGCTCGATCGGCGTGGGCCGCTCGGCGATGTGCTTGGATACCACGACTCGGTTGGGGCCCTGGAACGGCGGCACACCGGCCAGCATCTCGTAGGCCACGACACCGAGGGCGTAGAGGTCGCTCCGGGTGTCCACCTCCTCACCCGCGGCCTGCTCCGGGCTCATATAGCTCGGCGTGCCCACCGCGACACCCTGCCCGGTGCTGCTGGTGCCCGAGTCGCCGGCCATCGCGCGGGCGATCCCGAAGTCCGCCAGCATGGCCCGCCCGGTGGCCTCGTCCAGCAGCACGTTCTCCGGCTTCA
>DASSMN010000251.1:0-4585 GCA_035688885.1 Gemmatimonadales bacterium | reverse complement strand
TTCAGCAGCGCGCAGGCGAACGCGGCCCCGACATCCATCGCCACCGCGCCGGCAATCGAGGGAAGGTCGTTCACCGTGTTCGGAGTCATGGCACCGCTCGCCATATCGGTCCCCCGACACTGGGCGATGGGGGTCTGGCGGTCACCGCGATCGACCCCCGTGTAGCAGATGAAGTTGACCCCGACCCCGAAATCGGATGGGGTCAACGGCACCCCGATCAGGGCGTAGACCGGGTCGGTCGATGCGTCCACGACCTGTCCGAAGGAGTCGTCCCCCCAGCACCAGAGGTCGCCGCCATCGATCTCGCCGGCGATGCCGCAGTTGTCGCCGAGGCCCGTCTTGATCGAATCAAAAGTGAGCGGCCCGGGGTAGTCGGGCGGAGCCGCGATGGCGACCGGGAAGGCCGCGTCGTCGGCTCGGCCGGGAATGAGGTTCCGGAACGCGCTGCCCCAGCAATAGGCGAGGTGGCTCTCATCGGTGGCGCAGGTGATGGACGGGCCGGCCGAGATGGTGAGAAAGCGGTGGTCGCCGGTGACGCGCGCCGGCGCGTTCGCGTTCTGGTCCGGCATGCCGGTGCCGAGCGATCCGCTGAAGTTCCCTCCCCAACACCAGGCGGCCAGGTCCTGGTCGAGCGCGCAGGCGTGCGCCTGCCCGACGCTGATCGTGGTGAAGCGATGTCCGTCCGCCACCCGGACCGGCGCCTGTGACGTGTCCCCGCTCAGTCGCGCGCCGAGCATGCCGTTCGCGTTCAGGCCCCAGCACCAGGCGGCGCCGGAGGCGAGCAAGCCACAGGTCATGTTCATGCCGGCGGAGATCTGGGTGAACCGGAGCCGAGCCCGGACGACCACGGTGTCGCTCTTGCCCTCGCTGGCGGCGACGATGCGCGCGTCCCCGTAGGAGAGCGCCGACACCTGGCCGGTGGCGGAGACCGTGGCGAGGGTCTCATCGAGCGAGCTCCAGGTCACGGTCCGACCCGTGAGCGAGGTGCCGGCCGAGTCCTTCGGCTGCGCCGTGAGCTGGGCGACGTCATCAACCACCACGAGGCTGTTGTCGGGCGTGACGGTGACAGAGGCAACGGGCGCCGGATTCGGGCCGGGTCCGGGATCGGTGGCACCGTCGCCGCCTCCACAGCCGAGCGCGAGCGGCAGAACGAGCGCACAACCGAACAGGACGAATCGAGGCCGGAGGCTCGGCGACATGCTGCCTTCCACAAGGTGAAGGGTTGGTCGATTGGCGAGGGTGCTCATGGCTCCCCCCAAGCCGAGCCGAGGGGTCATAACCGCCTCACCGGCACCAGCTCGAAGGCGCCCTCGAACCGGTAGACGAACCCGTGATCGCTGATCCGGCCGGTGAACGCGCCGCTGCAGTGGCTGTCCCGCGTGTCGGTCAGGGTCAGCTCGCCTGCGGTGGGCGAGATCCGTCCGGGCATGCCCCGGCTCACCAGCAGCAGAGTGGCCGCGCCCGGCTCGAAGGTCGGCACCAGCCGATAGCGGCCGGCGGTCGTTCCATCCACTTCGATCACCAGGCGCTGAGTGCCGTCCCGGCTGCGGAGCTCGATGGACAGATGGCCGCCGTCCACCACAGCCGAGACGCGGGCATTGTTGAACCGGGCGAGGACGGTGGAGTCCCGGCGGACGGTGGCCCATCCGCTGCTGCCGATCGTTGCAGCCTGGATGGCGTCGCCGGTCTCCGCGCTGCGCGGCTCTTCCCGGTTGCAGGCCGGTGGCGCGACGAGCGCGAGGATCAGGGTGAGCATGGCGTTGCGCAGGGCGGCTCCGGTATGGTTGCCGACGGCCCGGTTGGCACGTAGAGTTGGGACACAGTCGCCAGACGCCGTCACCCGAACGACCCGTCGCCGTTACCAAGCCGGTGACGCTCCCTCGAACGCCACTCCATGCTGCGTCTCCAGACCCTGGGCCGATTCGAGCTGACCCGGAGCCTGGCTGCGGGGGAAGAGCCTATCCCCATGCAGCCCAAGCGCCTGGCGCTGCTGGCGTATATGTGCGTCGCCGGGACGGGCGGCAGCATTCGCCGGGACACTCTCCAGGCGCTTTTCTGGCCCGAGTCCTCGGGTGAGGAGGCCCGGCGCTCGCTGCGCCAGGCGCTCTACTACCTCCGGAATGCGCTGGGCGACGGGGTGATCCTGAGTCCGAGCGCCGAGACCGTGGCCGTGGATGGCGACCGGATCCGCTGTGACGCGGTCGAGCTGGCGCCCGGGGCCGAGGGGCGGCCGGACGAGGCGCTCGGCCGATATCGAGGGGACTTTCTGGAGGGCGTGCACCTGCCCGAGGTGGCGCCCGAGCTGGAGGAATGGATCGACGCCACTCGGCGGCGGCTCCGCGACGCAGCGGCGAATGGGGCCTGGCGGGCGGCCACCGAGGCGGAGTCGGCGGGCCAGATGGCGGCGGCGGTGCGGGCCGCGCGGCGCGCGGTGGAGCTGGCGCCCGATGACGAGCCGGGCGTGCGACGGCTCATCGCGCTGCTGGCCACAGCCGGCGACCGGCTGAGTGCGCTCAGCACCTACGACGAGCTGGTGGCGCGACTCGAGCGCGAGTTCAACGCAGCGCCTTCGCCGGAAACGGCGGCGCTCGGCCGAAGCCTGCGCGGGCCCGGTGGCGCCGGGGTAGCGGACGCGTCCTCAGGCGAGGCGGCGGTCGCCGAGCCGCGCGTGGCGGCGCCCGCCGCGGCGATTGCTCCGGGCGCACCGGTCAGCCCCCGGCGGCGGTGGTGGCCGGCGGTCGTCGGACTGGCGGCCGTGGTGGCGATCGGGGTGGGGCTCGCCGTCCGCGCCCGGGCGGGGCAGACCGCTGGTGCGATCCCAGCCGCGGCCGCTCCGGACCGCATCCTCCTCGCCGACCTGGACAACCGCACCAGGGACTCGCTCCTGGCCGGCGCCATCGGCGAGGCGCTGCGGGTGGATCTGGCGCAGTCGTCCCGGGTGGCCGTGATGAGCGCGCAGCAGGTGCGCGAAGGGCTGGTCCGGATGGAGCGCGGCGACGCCGCCCACGTGAGTGACTCGCTCGCCCGCGAGCTGGCGCTTCGGACCGGGGCCAAGGCCTACGTGGTCGGGTCGGTCGGAGAGCTGGGCCGGGGCTATTCGATCGCGGCCGAGCTGGTGGCGGCGGCCGACGGTGAGATCCTGGCCGCCGTGCGCGAGACCGCGCGCGATTCGAGCGAGCTGCTGCCGGCGGTAGACCGCCTGGGCGCGGCGTTTCGGGAGCGCCTGGGCGAGTCGGTGCGCGCCGCGCGCTCGGCCGCGCCGCTGGAGCAGGTCACGACGCGCTCGCTCGAGGCGCTGCGCGGCTACTCGGAGGCCATCCGGGTGTCCGACCTCGAAGGCGACGAACGGCGCGCGCTGCCGCTCCTCCGCGAGGCGGTGGCGCTGGATTCCGGCTTCGCCATGGCGTGGCGCAAGCTCGCGTCATTGGCGGCGAACGTCGGCGAGTACGGGCTGGCGCACGATGCCGGCGAGCACGCCTTTCAGCACCGCGACCGCCTGCCCGAGCGGGAGCGCTATCTCACCATGGGCAGCTACTACACCAACGCGGATCGGCCGGCGGAGGCGATCCGGGCCTACTCGGCGCTGCTGGAGATCTGGCCCACCGACGTTCGCGCGCTCAACAACATCGGGTTCGTCTACGAGCAGCTGCGCGACTTCCGGCGAAGCGAGGAGTACCGCCGGCGGGCGCTCGCGGCCGACAGCAGCATCAGCGCGCTGTACTGGAACCTCGCGTCCGCGCTCCTCAACCAGGGCAAGCTCGACGCCGCCAGCCGGCTGGTCCGGACCACGCTGGCGCGATTCCCCGACAACGAGCGGTCGCTCTGGCTCGAGGTGGACATCGCGATCGCGCGCGGCGATCTGGCCGCCGCCGAGCGACGCACCCGCGAGCTGCTCGCCCAGGCGACCGACGACTACACTCGGCGCGATCGGGCCCACCGCACCCTCGCGACCCTGAACCTCATGCGCGGGCGGGTGCGGGCCGCCGAGGCGGAGCTGCGCGCGCTGGAGCCGATCCTCCGGCGCGACGGCACCGCGACCGACCTGGTCACGCTCGCGGGGTGGGAGGGGTTCGTCTCGGCCACCGCACGTCACGCCGGGGGCGAGGCCGCCAGGGTCATGGAGCACGTGCTCGACGGCGTACGGCTCGACACGGTGCCGGTGGCCGATCGTCGCGATGGATTTCGCGGGTACGTGTACGCGCTCGCGGGGGAGCCGCGCCGTACGCGCGCGCTGGTGGCGGAAGGGCGCGCGGCGCCCGGTGACGGCATCGGCGGAGAGGGCGAGCTCCAGCGCGCCGAAGGGGCGGCGCTGCTGGCGGAAGGACGCCCGGCGGAGGCGGTCACCCGGCTGCAGGAGGCAGCCAAGGTGGATTACTGCCCGATCTGCGCGCTGGCGGATCTCGCCCGCGCCTACGAGGCGGTGGGCAATCGCGATTCCGCGCTGGTGGTCTGGCGTCGCTACGTCGAAACGCCCTGGAGCGAGCGGTGGAGCTCCGACGGTGAGTACACCGGCGTGGCGCTCGCCCGGATCGCCGCGCTCAGCTCGGACGCGGGAGACGAGGTGGGCGCCAAGGCGGCGTACGGC
>DASSMN010000134.1:0-8859 GCA_035688885.1 Gemmatimonadales bacterium | reverse complement strand
CACCGGGACATCAAGCCGGGCAACATCCTGCTCGACGCCGGCCACGCCGTAGTGGCCGACTTCGGAATCGCCCGCGCGATGGGCGTCGGCGACACCACGACCGGTCACGTGGTGGGGACGCCGGCCTACATGAGTCCCGAGCAGGTCGAAGACAGCAAATACCTCGACGCCCGCACCGACATCTACAGCCTGGGCTGCGTGCTGTACGAGATGCTGGTGGGCGAGCCGCCCTTCCGCGGGTCCACCCTCACGGCCGTGATCGCCAACCGGTTGACCTCGCCCGCGCCCTCGCCGCGCTCCGCCCGCGAGCTGGTGCCCGAGGCCGTGGACAGCGCAGTGCGGAAAGCCATGGCCACCACGCCGGCCGACCGATTCAGCACCGCCTCCCAGTTCTCCGATGCACTCACGCCGGCGGCCACGGTGGCGATCGCGGTGGGGGCCGCGCAGGCGATCCAGCAGGTGGCGGAGAGCGGGAAGTCGGTCGCGGTGCTCCCGTTCGAGAACATGAGCACCGACCCGGAGAACGAATACTTCAGCGACGGCATCACCGACGACATCATCGCGCAGCTCTCCAAGGTGAGCGCGCTCAAGGTCATCTCCCGCACTTCCTCGATGCAGTACAAGAAGACCACCAAGAAGATCCAGGTGATCGCCGAAGAGCTGGGCGTGGGCGCGGTGCTCGAGGGCAGCGTGCGGCGGGCCGGCCAGCGGGTCCGTATCGTGGTTCACCTGGTGGAGCCCAAGACCGAGAAGCACCTCTGGGGCGATACCTTCGACCGCCAGCTGGCGGACATCTTCGAGGTCCAGAGCGAGGTGGCCCAGCAGATCACCGGCGCCCTCAAGCTGGCCCTGTCTCCGGAAGAGAAGGAGCGGGTCGAGAAGAAGGCCACCGGCGACGTCGACGCCTACAACAACGTCCTGCTGGGCCGGTTCCACGCGAACAAGTGGGCCGAGACGGACGTGCTCAAGGGCATCGAGTATTTCCAGGCCGCCATCGCCAAGGACCCGGGCTACGCGGTGGCCTACGCCGGCCTGGCCGATGCCTACGAGCTGCTGAGCATCGGGTTCAGCTCCAAGCCGCCCGCCGAGTATCTCACGCAGGCCAAGGGGATGGCGCTCAAGGCGCTGGAGATGGACGACAGCCTGGCCGAGGCCCACACCGCGCTGGCGTACGCCCGCTGGCTGGGCGACCTCGACTGGGTGGGCGCGGAAAAGGAGTTCAAGCGCGCCCTCGAGCTCAAGTCGAGCTACGTGATGGCGCACGAGTGGTACGCGGAGTACCTGGTCTCGCTGGGCCGGAACGACGAGGCCGTCGCCGAGATCAAGAAGGCCCAGCAGCTCGACCCGCTGGCCGTGCCAGTCACCCGCGCGGCAGGATGGGTGCTGTACTTCGCGCGGCGCTATTCCGAGGCGGAGGAGGAGCTCCGGAAAGCGCTCGCCATGAACGCGGACTTCCTGGGCGCCCGGCTGGTGCTCTGGTGGGTGCAGGTAGTCCAGCGCGAGTTCGACGAGGCCATCGCCGACATCAAGCGGGAGATGGACAAGCCCGGGCTCAAGACGGTGAAGAAGCTGATGCTGGCCTACGTCAACGCGGCGGCGGGCAACCGCGACGAGGCCAGTGGCCTCCTGTGGGAGCTCGAGGCCAAGCTGGTGAGCGAGAGCCGGCTCGCGCTCATGGCCGCCATGGTGTATGCCGCCCTGGACGAGAAGGACCGCGCGTTCGAGAGGCTCCAGCTCGCGTTCCAGATTCGCGAGCCCGGCCTCCTGTTCCTCAAGGTCGCGCCGTGGGCCGAGCCGCTCCGGTCCGACCCGCGCTACGGTGCGCTGCTGGAGCGGCTGGGGCTCGGATGAGCGGCGGTGTCGAGACGGGGAGCCGTTCCGAGTCTCCGCGATGCTCGACCTGACCCTCCTGCAATGAAGATCGACGCCAGCCGGGACGGCGGCGCCGCGCGGCTCGCGCTGAGCGGTCGGCTCGACCGGGAGTGGGCCGAGCATCTGTCCCACACCCTCGACGACCTGCTCCGCGACGGGGTGCGCTCGCTGGCCCTGGATCTCTCGGACGTCTCCTACATCAGCTCGGCCGCCACCCGAGTCATTGCCCGCTGGCAGCAGGAGCTCGCCATGCTGCGCGGCGAGATCCGGGTGACGGCGCTCTCCCCGGCGGTCCGCGACTCGCTGGCCGTGCTGGGCTGGACCATCAGCACCGACGCCGGCAGCCGGTCCGGCCCCACCAGCCTGCAGCTTTCCTCCTGGCAGCTTCGGTCCGACCTCGGCACCAGCGGGCAGTATCAGATGTCGTCGGCCGGCTCGGACGATACCCTGTACTGCCGGCTGCATGGCCGGCCGCGGGATCTGGCCCGGGTGGCGCCCGGGCCGGACGGCTGCGACGTAGTCAACCTCCCTCCCGGCGGGTTCGGCCTCGGCCTCGGCGCCATCGGCGACAACCGCGACGAGTGTCGCTCTCGGGTGGGCGAGCTCCTGGCGGTCGCCGGGTGCGCGGCCTACTTCCCCAGCGACGGCGCCCGCCTGCCCGACTATCTGATTGCCGATGGCACCGTGCCGGCGCAGGCGACGATGACGTCGGGTCTCACCTGCCAGGGCGGCTTCAGCCGGCTGGTGCGGTTCAGCGCCCAGCCCGAAGCGGGCTCGATCCCGTTTTCCGAGCTGCTGGCCGTGTGCCTGGAGGCGGCCGGCGGCCGGGCGGCGGGACTGGTGATCGCGGCCGAGACGGCCGGGCTCTGCGGCGCCAGGCTGCTGCGCGCGCCGGCGAGCACGGCGGTGCCGTTCGAGGTTCCGGCGGTGCGTGACTGGCTCGCCTTCGCGCCCGAGCGCACGTATGCCATGACCACGACGCTCATCGCCGGCGTCGTGGCGCGGACGCCCCAGCCGCCGCTGGCCGAGCATCTGCTGCCGCTCGAGGTCACCGAGCGCCTGTTCGGTCATTTCCACGCCGCGGTGTTTTCCTACCATCCGCTGCCGCAGCGCACCGTCGAGCTCGGCGCGCTGGCCCGCGGGCTGTTCGCCAACCACGAGCTGCTCGACGTGCTGCACCTCCTGTGGGATGACCGGGGCGAGGCCGGCGTGGGCGAGAGCGCCTTCGTTCGCGGCGTCGGCTGGATCTCTCCGATCACCCAGATCGGCTGACCCGTGAACCTGGTGATCGGGGCGGTGACCATCGGGTTCATCCTGGCCCTGCTCGGCCTGGGCGTGTTCCTCAGCTATCGAGTGTACCACCTGGTGGATCTCACCGCCGACGGCTCGTTCGGCATCGGCGTGGCGGTGGCCGCGGCGCTGCTGGTGCATGGCGCCCCGCCGCTCGTGGCCACCGGGGCCGCGGTGGCGGCGGGCGCGCTGGCCGGGGCGATCACCGGTTTCCTCCACACGCGATTCCAGGTCAACCCGCTGCTGGCGGGCGTGCTCACCAGTACCGCGCTCTACTCGGTGAGCCTGTTCGTCATGGGGAGCGGCAGCCTGAGCCTGGCCTCGAGCCGGACGCTGGTGACGCAGGCGCAGCGGCTCGCGGCGGCCGTGGGGCTGCCCGAGACGGTCACGCTGCTCGGCACCGACGTGCAGAGCAGCAGCCTCGCGACCCTGGTCCTGATGGCGCTCCTGGCGGCGGGCTTTGCCCTGGCGCTCGCCCGGTTCCTCGGCACCGACCTGGGCACCGCCATGCGGGCTGCGGGCAACAACCCGCAGATGGCGCGCGCGGTCGCCATCGACGTCGAGGGGATGGTGGTGCTCGGCCTCGGGGTTTCCAACGGGCTCATCGGGCTGTCGGGCGCGCTCATCGCTCAGTACCAGGGCTTCGCCAACATCACGATGGGCGTGGGCGCCATCGTGACCGGCCTGGCCAACCTGATGGTCGGCGAGACGCTGTTCGGCAAGCGCTCGATCGGCCGGTGGATCACGGGCGCAGTGCTGGGGGCCGTGGTGTTCCGCCTGCTCGTGGCGGCGGCCATCCGGGCGGGGCTCAATGCCGACGCCCTCAAGCTGGTGACGGCGGTATTCGTGCTCGCGGTGCTCATCGTGCCGCAGTGGGGAGCGCGGCTGCGGGCGCCCCGGAGCGCGGGAGCACGGGCCCATGGCTGAGGCCGCGCTCCGGCTGGAGGGGATCTCCCACGTGTTCCATCGCGGCACCCCGGGAGAGGTCCGCGCGCTCGACGGGGTGGACCTCTCGCTCGAAGCCGGCAGCTTCACCGTGGTGCTCGGCACCAACGGCTCGGGCAAGTCGAGCCTCCTCAACGCCGTTGCGGGCAGCCTGGCGCTCACCAGCGGCCGCGTGTTTCTCGACGCTGACGACGTCACCGATTGGTCGGAGCAGCGCCGCGCCCGCCGCATCAGCCGGGTGTTCCAGAACCCCTTTACCGGCACCGCGGCCGACCTGAGCGTGGCGGAGAATCTGGCGCTCGCGGCGGGACGAGCCGGCCGGCGGGGGCTCCGCCGCACCCTGGGACGCGAGCGCCGGGCCGCCGTGCGCGAACAGGTGGCGCGGCTGGGCCTCGGGCTCGAGGACCGGCTGGATACGCCGATCGGCCTCCTGTCCGGCGGACAGCGTCAGGCGCTGACGCTCCTCATGGCCACCATGGTCAAGCCGTCGCTGCTGCTGCTGGACGAGCACACGGCCGCGCTCGACCCCCGGAGCGCGGAGCAGGTCATCCGGCTGACGCAGGCGGCGGTATCCCGCGGCGCGCTCACCACGCTGATGGTGACCCATTCCCTGGGTCAGGCCGTCGCGCTGGGCGACCGGGTGCTGGTCATGCATCGAGGCCGCGTGGTGCACGACCTGGGCGACGTGCGCCGGCGCCGGATCAGCGAGGCCGACCTGCTGCAGCTGTTCGACCGATTGCGCTGGGCCGACCGGCTCGATTCTTCGGCGGCGGAGATGCTCCGGCGGGCATACATTTGATCGCCGATGGAATCCGCCTCGCAGGTCTGGAACGCGCTGGCCGAGGCGCTGAGCGACCGGTACGCGCTCGAGCGCGAGGTCGGGCGTGGGGGCATGGCGACGGTATACCTCGCGCGCGAGGCGGCAGGCGGGCGGCCGGTGGCGGTCAAGGCGATGCACCCCGAGCTCGCCTCGGCGCTGGGCCAGGAGCGGTTCCGCCGCGAGATGACGATCGTCGGGTCGCTGTCGCACCCCGGCATCGTCCCGCTGCTGGACTCGGGGCGGGCCGGCACCCTGCTCTACTACGTCATGCCGTTCGTTTCGGGCGAGTCGCTGCATGAGCGGCTGGAGCGGGAGCGCCGGATTTCCCCGGGCGACGCGATCGGCATCGTCCGCGAGATCGCCGACGCCCTGGGCTACGCGCATGGGCGCGGCATCCTGCACCGCGACGTCAAGCCCGAGAACGTCCTGCTCGCCACCGGTCCGACCCGCGCCCTGATCGCGGACTTCGGCCTGGCCCGCGCCATCGGCGCGGCCGACACCACCAAGCTCACCAAGACCGGCACCATCGTCGGCACCATCCACTACATGAGCCCGGAGCAGGTCCGGGAGGACCGGACCATCGACGAGCGGTCGGACGTCTACGGACTGGGGTGCGTGCTGTACGAGATGCTGACCGGCGCGCCGCCCTTTGTGGGTCGCACGGTGACGGATCTGGTGATGAAGATCCTGCGCACGCCCCCGGCGCCGATCAGCGCGGTGAATCCGGCGGTCCCGCCCGCGGTGGAGCGGGCGGTCGAGAGGGCGCTGGCCAAGCCGCCAGCGGATCGCTTCCCCACGATGCGCGAGCTCGCGGCCGCGCTCTCGTAGCCGCGCTCTCGTAGCCGTTACGATCGGCCGGCGGAAAGCGGTCCCGCGCGCCACTACCGGCCCGGCTGCGCCGCCGGCCGCCAGCGGCGGGGCACCTCGAGGATGACCGGCAGCCCGCGCAGGACGCAGAGCGCCACGGTGGCGTAGAGCGCGACGCCGACCGCCGCCTCGAGCGGCAGCACGAGCTGCGACGCCGGCCCGCCCGGGAACGCGCTCAATGCCCGCGCCAGCGGCAGCCCGCAGAAGGTGATCGCCTTCGCGACCGAGTACGCGATCCGCATCGTCGGGGAAAAGACGAGGAAGCGGCCCAGGGCGGTGGCCGGCTGATCGAACGGCGCCACGCCCTGACTCACGCCGAGGCTCCGGAAGGCGTCGGTGAGGGTGGTTCGCGCCAGGATGAGCATGGGAACCCACGGCGGGACAAGGCCCAGGTCGGCGAAACCGACCCACAGGACCAGCTCGTAGGTACGATCGGCGGCGATGTCGAGCACCCCGCCGAACAGGCTGGTCTGCCCGGTGCGGCGCGCCACCACGCCGTCGACGGTGTCGAGCAGCAGACCCGCCAGCAGCACAGCCGTGCCACCGAGCTGCACGGCGGGAGAGCCGAAGTAGAAGGTCACAACACTCATGATCAACAGCGGAAAGCGTGACAGCGTGATCCAAACGGCGGACATGGCCCGACCCCGGCGAGAAGCGTCGCGCGGAGGATAGCGCCGCCCCGTCCTCTGTCCGTGACCCGCCCCCGCTCACTTCCGTAGAAAGGACCGTCGCCGTGCGCTGGATTCCCCTGCTGCTCGACGCCGCCGGAGTATAAGATGCCGGTTTAGGGCGGAAGGACGGGAGGACGGGAGGACCAGCACACCACGCCCACTCTGGTGGCCTCGCAGGGTGTGCCGGTCCTTCCGTCCTTCCGTCCTTCCGTCCTTCCGTCCTTCCGTCCTTCCGTCCTTCCGTCCTACCGTCCTGTTTCCAGCCGATACCCAGTCTTCCGAACCGTAAGAATGTGTCGCGGCCGCGCGGGGTCCGTCTCCAGCTTGCGCCGGAGCTCGCCCACGTGGGTGTCGAGCGTGCGGCTCACCACGCAGTCCTGGTATCCCCACACTTCGCGCAGCAGCTCGCTTCGAGTGGCCACTCGGCCGGCGCGTCGCAGCAGCGCGCGGAGCAGCTCGTACTCTTTCGGCCGGAGCGAGACCGGGGCGCCGGCTCGCGTCACGCCGTGCGTGGCGGGGTCGACCACCACCTCGCCGAAGCCGAGCGGCGCGGGCGCGGCGCGGGGCCGCCGCAGCAGCGCGCCCACCCGCGCCAGCAGCTCGCGCAGGGCGAACGGCTTGGTGACGTAGTCGTCGGCGCCGTTGCGAAGCCCGCGCACCTTGTCGGTCTCGTCGCCGCGAGCGGTGAGGACCAGGACCGGCGTGTCCACGCCTTCGTGCCGGATGGTCTCGAGCAGCCGGAAGCCGTCGAGGCCCGGCAGCATCAGGTCGAGCACGATCAGGTCGTGCGCGCCGTTCCGAGCCAGCGCCAGGCCGGCGGGCCCGTCCTCCGCGACCTCCGCGACGTGCCCCTCGAACTCGAGGTTGGTGCGCAGGCCATGGGCCAGGTTCCGGTTGTCTTCGACGATCAGGACGCGGGCCATGCCACCTCCGACGCCGGACGGTCGCGCACGGGGTCGAGTCGCGCGCCGCCGGGGAGTTCGAGCACGAATCGGGCGCCGCCCGCGGGCGCCGTCTCCACCCTGCAGCTGCCGCCATGCGCCGCGACCAGCTCCCGCACCACCGCCAGGCCGATGCCGCTGCCCGGGATATCGGCCTCGGGCCGGAGCCGCACGAACGGCTCCCAGATCCGGGACCGCTCCTCTCCGGGAATGCCGGGCCCCGCATCCTCCACTTCGATCCGGGCGGCGCCACCGCGGAGCAGCGCACGCACCGTCACCGGACCGTGGCCGCCATACTTGATCGCATTGTCCAGCAGGTTGATCACGACCTGGTGCAGCGCCTCCGAGTCGACTGGGCCGACCAGGGTCTCGTCCAGCTCGGCCCGGATCCGCACCGCATCGGTGCCCGCCAGCGGCGCGAACCGCTCGACGATCTCGCGGAGCAGCGGCGCCAGCAGCGTCGGGGCGGGATGCACCCGCACCATCCGCCGCTCGGCGCGGCTCAGGTGGAGCACGTTCTCCACCAGGTGGGCCAGCCGGCGGGCCTCCTGCACGATGACGGACACCGCCTCGCGGCGGGCATCTTCGCCGCCGGCGCGGCCCAGCTCGAGGGTCTCACCGAACAGGAGGATCTGGGTGAGGGGCGTCCGGAGCTCGTGCGACACGCTCGAGGTGAAGTCGTGCCGGAGCCGCAGCAGCTCCTGCTCGCGCCGGAACTGAAGCGCCGCAACCGCGGTGAGCGCCGCGGTGAGCGCGAACAGGCCCAGCAGAAGCGGCAGGCGCGCACCCGGCTCGGTGACCACCAGGCGTCCGGCAACTTCGGGCGGCAGCCAGGCACGGACCACGATCGAGCCGGACGTCGCGGCGGGGTCGCCGCCGTACGCATCGGCGGCTTCAGGGGGGCCTGACCGGTACAGCTGGCGACCCCAGGGGTCGTTCACCGTGAGCCCGACCATGCGAGCGGTCGGGAGACCGCCCGCCACCCGCGCCGGGAGCAGCGGGTGCCGACCCACCACACCGCCGACCAGCCGCGCCATCGACGCCGGGCAGCTCACGACGCCGTACACCGCCAGCGGCGCGTCGTGCGCGGCATAGCCGTTGTAGCGCACCGCCTTGACGCCATACACGGCGACCGCCGCGAATCCGCGAGACGGCGGCGCCCACAGCGTCTCGTAGCGGCCCAGGGTGGCGGTGGCTCCGCGCGCCTGCGCGGCGACCGAATCGAGCAGCCAGGCGCGCAGCGCCGGCCCCGGCGCCGCGCCGGCGGTCGTGAGTGCGTTGGTGCGGAGATCGATGGCGAAGGTGAAGCGCAGCGAGTCGCTGGGCAAGCCGCAGGGGAGGAGCGAGTCGGCCGTGGAAGCGAGCGCCGCGGCGGCCGGCACCGAATCGTAGGGCGAGGCGGCCGGGCTCCCGGCGACGGCGCCGAGAGCGCTGCCGGCCACCCGCTGGAGTT
>DASSMN010000497.1:0-6592 GCA_035688885.1 Gemmatimonadales bacterium | reverse complement strand
CACGTCGCCGCGGACGTCGAGCCGGGTCATCTGCAGCTGTACCTTGACGTCGCTCACGGCCTTGAAGAACTGGGTCCAATCGCTGGCCTGCTTGTCGGTGAGGCCCGGATATACCTGACGGATCGCCGGCACGCTCCGCGTCTCGATCGCGCCCGCGTACTCGGCGAACAGCGCGCGCACTCTGGGCGAGGGGTCCGGCGGCGGCTGCGGCGCTGCTGGTGTCGTGACCGGCGCCGGCGGCGCGGCCGGCGGTCCGTTGGCTGCGGCCGGCGACGGTGGCTCCGGCGCGACCACAGGCGGCGGCTTCACCTCCGGCACCACGGCTGGCGCCGCCGGTGCGTTCCGCCACACCGCGATGGCCACGGACAGTTCCGCGGCCGCTTCCGTGATCCGGCGCGCCAGCTCGAGCGAGTCCGCCCGCTTGACCGCGCTGTCACCCCGCGCCAGCACGTCCGCCTCCACGCCATGGTCGGTTGCCTGCTGGCGGGCGGTCTTGGCCTCCGACCGAAGCCGCGTCATCAGGGAAGCATCGGTGACCCCGGGGCGCGCAGCCTTGGCCGGCGGCGGCCCCGGCAGGGGCCGTCGCGTCGCGGACTTGGCCGTCACCGGCGGGGTGAGCGTCGAAGCCGCGCTAGGCTGCCCCGCTGAGCTGTCCGGCGCCGAGTCCGCGGCTGCCGCGGCCGCCGCCGCGGCAGCCGGTGCCGCCTCAGGCGCCTCGGCCACCGATGCCGACCCCGCGCTCTCGGCCGACCCCACCGACGGCACCGGTCGCCCGCTGGGCCGCGAGCTCCAGATCCACACCGCGAAGGCCAGCAGCGCTACCCCCACCGCCGTGATCGTGCCCCACTGGCGCCCCTGCCGCGCCGCGGCGCCGCTCGAGCGCCGCATCGGCTGCGTCGTCGGGATGATCGGCACCGTCCCGCCGCTCGGCGTGGTCAGCGTGTCCAGCATCGCCATCAGGTCGCCCGCGGTCTGCGGACGGTCGGCCGCGTGCTTCTGGAGACACCGCATGATCATCGCGGACAGGCCGGGCGGCAGGCCCGGCCGGTGCTTGGTCACCGGCTCGGGAACGGAGACCAGGTGCGCTCCGAGGACCGCCTGCGGCGAGCGCCCGGTGAACGGTGGCGACCCGGTCAACATCTCGTACGCCATGATCCCGAACGCGTAGACGTCCACCCGGTGGTCCATGTTGGGATCCGCCGAGGCCTGCTCCGGCGCCATGTAGGTCGGCGTGCCCAGCGTCACCCCCATCGAGGTGATGCCCGCGTGCTCCCCGCCGGCGGAAGCAGTGAGCGCCTTGGCCACGCCGAAGTCGGTCACTACCGCCACGCCGTGGGTGATCAGCACGTTGTCCGGCTTGATGTCCCGATGCACCACGCCTCGGCTGTGCGCGTAGTCCAGCGCGGACGCCACGTCGCGGAGCAGCCGGATCGCCTCCGGCACCGGGAGCTCGCGGTCCCGGAACAGCCGAGCCCGGAGCGACTCCCCGATCACGAACGGCATGGTGAAGTACGGCAGCCCTTCCGACTCGCCGGCCGAGAGCAGGGGCACGATGTGGGGATGCTGGAGCTGCGCCGCAAGCTGGATCTCGCGGCGAAACCGGTCCACGCTCACCCCGGCCGCGAGCTCCGGCAGCAGCACCTTCACCACCACCTGTCGCCCGAATGCCCTCTCCGTCGCCACGAACACCCGCGACATGCCGCCGCCCCCCAGCTCGTGCTCGAGCTGATACGCATCACCAAGGGAGCGTTGAAGTTGCTGGCGCAGGTCGGGGGTCACCGGGGCTCGGTGCGTGGGAGACGCAGACAATCTAGCCGGGCGGACGGCCGGACGGTCGGGGGCTTCCCACGACCCGCGCTCGAACGCTCCTTCCCGCCTTCCCACCTTTCGCGCTATCGTCCTACGGATATGCCCGACGAAATCACCGGCCCCCGGTACGCCACTTGGCACCTGATCCATGGGGCCCACGGCTGGCTTGGCTACGCCGTGGCGATCCTGTGTGCCGGCCTCATCGTCCTGGCGCGCATCGCGCTGTATCCGGTGCTGCCCGACGGTTACCCCTTCATCACCCTGTTCATCGGCGTGCTGGTCTCCGCCTGGTACGGCGGCTTCGGCCCCGGGCTCGCGACGTTGCTATGGGGCGTCATCGGGGTGTGGTACTTCATCATGCCGCCGGTGTATTCCTTCGGGCCCTCGAGCCCGGAGAATACGGCGGCGCTCATCGTGGCCGTCGTCAACAACCTGGTGCTCGTCGCCATTGCCACCGCCCAGCACGCGAGCCGCCGCCGCGCCGAGCGGAGCGCCCGCCGCGAGGGCCTGCGTGCCGCCGCGCTCGAGGCCGAGATGGGGCGCCGCGAGACCGCCGAGTCGGCCCTCCGTTCGGTGCTCGAGTCCACCACCGACGGCTACGTCGGCTTCGACCCAAACTGGCGGCTCGACTATGCCAACGCCCAGGCCGGCACGATCTTCACTTCGCTCGGCGTCCCGCTCGACAGTCTTCGCGGCCGGCAGCCCTGGGAGCTCTGGTCCGAGCCCGCCGGCGGCGAGCTCGAGGCCCGCCTCCGGAGCGTCCTCTCGGAGCGCCGCCCAGCGACCCTCGAGTACCTCCACCGGCCCAGCGGCCGGCGCCTGGAGCTTCACGCCTTTCCCACTCAGGCCGGCGTCGCCGTGTTCTTCCGGGACGTGACCGATGAGCGCCGGGCCCAGCAGCAGCTCACCGAGGCTCAGCGGATGGACGCGGTCGGCAAGCTGGCCGGCGGCGTCGCCCACGAGGTCAACAACCAGATGACCGTGGTGCTGGGTGCGGCCTCGTTTCTCCTCCGCCGGCCCGACCTGCCGGTCTGGGCCCGCGAAGAGCTGGGCCACGTGCGCGAGGCGGCCAGCCGGAGCGCCGCGGTCACCAGCCAGCTCCTGGCCTTCGGCCGTCGCCAGATGCTGCGGCCCGAGCCGCTCGACCTGAACGATGCCATCCGCGAGATGGAGACCATTCTGTCCCGCGCGGTCGGGCCCGCCGTGGAGGTGGTCACGACGCTCTCCCAGGAGCCGGCCGCGGTAATGGCCGACAAGGGTCAGGTGATCCAGGCGCTCCTCAACCTCGCCTTCAATGCCCGCGACGCGATGCCCGACGGCGGCGAGCTCCGGATCGAGACCGCCGCCGCCCGGCTCCGCCCCGGCAACCGGGCCGACAACGGCGCCGAGGCCCCGCCGGGCGAGTATATCTGCCTGAGCGTGAAGGACACCGGCACCGGCATCGACCCCGCCACCCTGCGCCGCGTGTTCGAGCCGTTCTTCACGACCAAGCCGGTGGGCCAGGGCACCGGTCTGGGCCTGTCCACAGTCTATGGCATCGTGCGCCAGAGCGGTGGCTACATCTCGGCGGAGAGCACGCCGGGGTCCGGCGCCACCTTCACCATTCACCTGCCGCACGCCAGCGCCGCCGCCATGAAGGCCCAGGGTGCGTCGGCGCCTCGCCCATCCGGGGCCCACCCCAGCGCGGCGGTCCGCCGCGGCACCGCGCTGGTGGTCGAGGACGAGCCCTCGGTTCGTGACATGGTCGCCCGGGTCCTGGCCGACCAGGGCTACGAGGTACTGCAGGCCGCCAACGGCGCCGAGGCCCTCGAGCTGGTGGATCGGCTGGGTCAGGACGGTGCGCTCCGCCTGGTGGTGACCGATCTGGCCATGCCGGTGATGGGCGGCCGCGAGCTGGCCCGCCGCCTCGCCGAGCGCCGCGCCGAGCCGGTCCCCCTGCTGTTCATCTCCGGCTACACCGACGACGACCTGGTCCGCCAGAACCTGCTCGAGCATGGCCAGCAGTTCCTGCCCAAGCCGTTCTCGCCCGACGCGCTGGCGGCCAGGGTCAAGCGGTTGGTGGAGGGCTGACGGAAGGGCCTCCCGTCCTTCCGTCTTTCCGTCCTTCCGTCTTTCCGTCCTCCCGTCCTTATTTTCCCCCATGGCCAGCCGCATCCTCATCACCATGGACGACCTGTCCACCGCCGTCCCGCTCAACGCGGCCTTTGAGGCGGCGGGCTTCAGCACGGCCATGTTTTCGTCTCAGGATGACGCGGCCCGCACCGTCCGCCACGAAAGCCCCGAGCTGGTGATCCTGACCGGCGGCGTCCACGAGTCTCACGCCGCCCAGCTCGCGGCGCTGGCGCGCGACGCCGAGATCTCCACCCTCGCGCTGCTCGAGCCCACCGACTCCGAGCGCGCCGAGCGGGTGGGCCGGCTCGGCGTCACCGAGACCATGATGAAGCCGGTGTCACCCGACGACGCGGTGGCAACCGCGCGGCGGCTCATCGAGCGACGCCATCTCCAGGAGCGCACCGGCATCAGCGGCGAGAGCGCCGCCATCCAGGAAGTGCTGGTCAAGATCGAGCAGATGGCGCCGGTCTCGAGCACCGTGCTGATCCAGGGCGAGAGCGGCACCGGGAAGGAGCTGGTGGCCAAGGCCATCCACGACCTCAGCCCTCGGCGCGGCCGCCCCTTCATCGCGGTGAACTGCGCGGCCCTGCCGGACACCCTGCTCGAGAGCGAGCTGTTCGGGCACGAGAAGGGCGCCTTCACCGGCGCCGCCGAACGGCGCCTCGGCCGCTTCGAGCTGGCCGACACCGGCACCATCTTCCTCGACGAGATCGGCGAGATCCCGCCCTCGACCCAGGTCAAGCTGCTCAGGGTGCTCGAGAGCCGCACCTTCTTCCGGGTGGGCGGCACCCAGCCCATCCGGGTGGACGTCCGAGTCGTGGCGGCCACCAATCGCTCGCTCAAGGACGCGGTGTCGCTGGGCGAGTTCCGTGACGACCTCTACTACCGGCTGAGCGTCCTCAACATCTACCTGCCCCCGCTCCGCGAGCGGCGCGAGGATATCCCGCTTCTGGTCCGGCGGTTCATCCGCGAGCTGGCCCGGGCCAACGACCGCACCTTTCGCGGGATCACCCCCGATGCCCTCGAGCGCCTGGTCAACGCCCCCTGGCCGGGCAACGTCCGCCAGCTCCGGAACCTGATCGAGAGCATGGTGGTCCTGGCCCCCGGTACCGAGATCCGCGCCGCCGACATCCCCCTCGACGTCCTGGAAGGCCCCGGCAACCTGCTCCCAGTGCGGATCGGCTCGCTGGTCCGCGACTCCGGCCAAGGCCCGGGCATGGGGGGCCACGAGCTGGAGTTCATCCTCCGGAGCCTGCTCGACCTGAAGCTCCAGGTGGAAGAGCTCCGCCGCCGGCTGGACGAGGGTCCCCAGCGGGTCCAGGTCATCGAAGTGGGCGAGCACGGCAGCCTGGCCGAGCTGGCCTCTGGGGATGGCGACGGGGAGAACGGCGCCCGGCCGGTGGTCTACCGGACCGGGATGACCATGGCCGAGGTGGAGAAAGCCGCCATCGAGGCGGCACTAGACGAGCACCGAGGCAACAGGCGGCAGGCCGCGGAGGTGCTGGGCATCGGGGAGCGCACCCTGTACCGAAAAATCAAAGCCTATCACCTGGAATGATTTAGCATAGTTGGCCCGGCTGGGGCCGTAACGGCTAAGTGTCACTGTATCAGTGTTTTACACCAATTTGCCTATTGACACCCCGTAAGTGGCCCGTCACATTCTACGTACTCCCCGTATCCCCCGACCGGCCGGGTCACTTGAATTTCGTCATCGACGCTGAATTGTGTGTCGCGTGCCTCGCGTGTGTACGCGTGTGCCCTACCGACGCGGTGGCGGTGGCGGGAGACGAGCCGTTGCTGCTCCAGGTGGTGGACGAGGCGTGTATCCGGTGCGGGCGCTGTCTGCCGGCCTGTCCTCACGGCGCGGTCAAGGTAAACGGCGAGATTGGGCGGGCTCTTGCCATTGCCGGCCAGGGCGACGGGGTGCTCATTCTGAGCCCCGAGTCGGTGGCGCATTTCTACCCCGCCAGTCCCGAACAGCTCATCAACGCCTGCTACGAGGCCGGGTTCCGCACGGTCACCCGGGGCGTCATCGGCGACGAACTCGTTGCGGCGGAATATCTTAAGTTGTGGGAAGAGGAGCCATGGGGCACCCTGATCCGCTCTACCGACCCAGTGGTCGTGGAGACGGTCCGGGCCCAGTATCCCGAGCTCCTGCCATACCTTGCGCCGGTCACGCTGCCGGCGGTCGCCGAGGCCCGATATCTGCGGGCGCAGCATGGCGATGGGCTCAGGATCGCGTATGCGGGCATTTGCCCGCCGATCAGCAGCCCTGATCTCGACGCAGCCATCACGTTCGGCGATCTGGACCAGCTCTTCCGCATCCGCGGGGTGAGCGTGCTGGGTCAGCCGGGCTATTTCCAGCGGGTGCCCGAGGAGAAGCGGCGTCATCTGAGTGCGGCCGGCGGGTTGCCGCTGGCGCTGCTCGAGGAGGCCCGCCAATCGAGCCGCCGGTTCCGGAAGCTCCGGGGCCTGGATGCGCTCCCGGCGGTCGCGCGGGCGGTCTCGGTGGATCGCCTGGACTTGGGGTTCGTGGACATCCTCTCGACCGAGGGCGTCCTGGACCACCCGCTCTCGGGCCCGCAGGAGGAGCTGTTCTGGCGCCGCGAGCTGCTGGCCAGCGTCGAGGCGCCGCGGAGCCGGCAGCCGGTGGTGGACGGTGGCGTCGTGG
>DASSMN010000492.1:0-4830 GCA_035688885.1 Gemmatimonadales bacterium | reverse complement strand
GACCCACGGGGCGCTGGCCCTGGCCTTCGGACTGTGGGCTCAGCGCATGCGGTCGGGACAGGGCGGGACGGAGAGTGAGCTGGAGGCGCGCGTCGAGGCGCTGGAGCTCGAGGTGACCAGTCTTCGCCAGGAGCTGGCCGAGGCGCATGAGCGGCTCGATTTTGCCGAGCGGCTGCTGGCGCGGGTATCCGAGACCCGAAGGCTGGAACAGGAGCCGTGACACGGAGAACCGCATGCTTCCACTTCAACCCGGTCCGGTTCGTCCGCTGTTTCGCCTGCTCGCCTGGGTGGTGGGGCCGCTGCTCATGGCGTCGGGTGTGCTCATGGTGGTGCTCGACCTGCACGGGGTGACGGCGCACGGCTGGCCGGGGTGGTCGCGGCAGGTGCACACCGGCTTGTGGCTCGGTCTCGGCAATCTGGCGATCGGATGGATCGTTCTCTCGGCAGCGCGCACCGGCCGCGATCCCTACCTCGTCGCGGAGGATCAGGCCGAGGAGGAGACCGCTCGATAGTCCGGAGGGACCGATCCCGATGCCGACCTCGTCACCGAAGGACAACGGGGCTCGCCTGCGGCTCCAGCTCCGGGCCTATTTCGCGGCCCTGCCGCCCGTGGGGCGCCGCCATCTCAAGCGCGTGCGGGAGCTGATCCGCGCCGCGGCGCCCGAGGCGGTCGATCACTTCAGCTACGGTATTCCCGGCGTGCGTCTCGATGGCCGGCCGCTCGTCTGGTACGCGGCCTGGAAAGATCACAGCAGCCTGTATCCCATCACCGCCCGCATTCGCCGCGCGCACGCCGAAGCGCTGAAGGGCCGCGATACCTCCGCCGGAACCGTCCGATTCCCATTGACCAAGCCGCCACCGGCCGCGCTGGTCAGGCGACTGGTCAGGGCCCGCGTCGCGGAGCTGAGGGGGGAAGCGAGGCGCTAGCCGCGGGAAAACACGTCGGTGCCCAGGTACTTGAGGCCGGAGTCGACCATCAGGGTCACCACGGTCGCGCCCGGCCCGAGCTGCTGGGCAATGTGAATCGCCGCCAGCACGTTCGCGCCCGATGAGGTCCCGGCGAACACGCCCTCCTCCCGCGCCAGCCGCCGCGCCATCGCCTTGGCCTCCTCGGTCCCGATCGGCAGGATCTCGTCGACCACCGATGGATCCCAGAGCGGCGGCGTGTATCCGATGCCCACCCCTTCGATCTTGTGCGGCCCCGGCTGCCCGCCGCGCAGCACCGACGACTCGGCCGGCTCGACCGCCACAATGCTGACGCCGGGCTGGTGACGCTTGAGGACCGTAGCGGTTCCGCGGATCGAGGCCGCCGTGCCCACGCTGTGGACGAACGCGTCGACTCTGCCGCCAGTCTGAGCCCAGATCTCCTCGCCCAGCGGGTGGTAGCCGGCGACGCTGTCGAGGTTGTTGAGCTGGTCGGTCCAGTAGGTGTGAGGCTCGCGACTCAAAGCTCGAGCGGCCTCGATCATATCCAGGATCAGCTTGCGCGTGGTCCGCCCGCCCTCGCTCTCGACCAGCGTGAGCTCGGCACCCAGCGCCGCCATCTGACTGAGCTTGTCGCGGCTGAACGCATCCGAGGTCACGATCCGGATGCGAATGCCCTTGACCGCGCACACGAACGCGAGCGACGCTCCGGTGCTTCCGCCGGTGTACTCCACCACCGTGTCGCCCGGGCGGAGGCGCCCATCCGCTTCGGCCCGCGCGATGACGGCCTGCGCCATGCGGTCCTTCATGCTGCCGGTCGGGTTCTCCCATTCGAGCTTCGCGAGGATGTCCGCGCAGCCTGGCGGAACGACCTTGCACAGCCGGACCAGCGACGTATTTCCGATGGCGTGCAGGATGTCCACTGCCGGGCCCTCGCGCTGCTGCATGGGGGAATCGGGCCTTGAAATGTTGACCCGACCGTTGCCAACGTCCACCGTGCCGTACGGTCTGCTCGCGAATGTCCTGCTCCTGGCCCACGGAGCGTTCGTCCTGTTCGTGGTCGCCGGGGGTGTGCTGGTGCTGCGCTGGCCCCGGCTTGCCTGGGTGCACCTGCCGGCTGCCGTGTGGGGCGCGGGCATCGAGTTCACCGGGCGCATCTGTCCGCTGACGCCCGTCGAGAAAGCGTGGCGGCAGGCCGCCGGCGAGGCGGCGTATCACGGCGGGTTCATCGAGCATTATGTCACCGCCGCGATCTACCCCGCCGGCCTCACCCGTACGATGCAGTTGGGGCTTGGTGCGATCGTCCTGGCGCTGAACGGCTGGATCTACTGGACCCTGTGGCGACGGCGGATCAGTTCACGACGGCTGCCCTGAATCGGCCGATGCCTACCGTGCTCCGCGGGAGCGCCGGCGAGGGGGCGAGGGTCGGCGCGCGCTGGACCCGGCGGCCGGTCCGGCGGGACGCGCGAGATGTTTCTCGAACCAGTGATTCGCGTACGGATCGGTGTTGAAGGCCGCGACTTCGGCATAGCCGGCGCTTCGGTACAGCGCGATGGCCTCTTCGAGGTTCCGATTGGTCTCGAGCCGGAGCGTGGTGACGCCCAGGCCGCGCGCCTCCTGCTCCAGCGCCTCCAGCATGCGGCGGCCGATCCCCAGCCCGCGCACGCTGTCCGCCACCCACATCCGCTTGAGCGAGCCTACGTCGCCCGAGATCAGCTTGATCCCACCGCAGGCGACCGGCTCACCGTCGATCGAGGCCACCAGGAACGCGCCCCGCGGCGGCAGCAGCTCCTGATCGTCCGCCCGAAGGCTCGCTGCCGGGTCGAAGCCGCGCTCGAACCGGCGGTCAAGCTCCGCAAAGTAGTGGGCCACGCACGCGCGAGCCGCGGGCAACGCCGGACTGACGCGTTCGATCCGAAGACCGGCCAGCCGAAGCAGGCGATGGACTTCGCTCATCGCCTCCACCAGGCGACCGCGCCGCTTCTCGGGGAGCGACTCGAGCAGGCCCGCCGCGACCTGATCGGCGCGGCGGTCCATGAGCCGCACCTCACGCCGGCCGGCGGCCGTCCATCGCACGGTGCGCACCCGTGCATCCCGCGTTCCGCGGGCCAGCGTCACCAGGCCCTCGCGCCGGAGAGCCTCGATCAGCCGGCTCACGTAACCGGAGTCGAGCCCCAAGCGCTCGCGCAGGGTTCGCAGGTCGGCCCCGGTGGGCCCGATTTCATAGAGCAGCCGTGACTCGCCGAGGGGACGATGGCGGCCCAGGAAATGGTCGTCCAGGGCGCCGACCCGCTGCGTGACCAGCCGGTTGAACCGGCGCACCTGGGCGATCGCTGCAGGATCCATTATCTGACTCTAGTCAGAAATCCAGATTCTGTCCAGAGTGGTGGTTTCCCGGCCATGGCGCGCGTGTTACCATCCTTCGCGAGGTCTGCTTCCGCCCAATTCACCACCGTCCGATGGTCCGACCCGCGACCAGGGAGTGGCCGTGTCGAAGGTTCGACTGCACATCTCGATCTCGCTCGACGGGTTCGTGGCCGGGCCCGGACAGAGTACCCAAAACCCTCTGGGCGTCGGGGGCGAGGGCCTGCACGAGTGGGTCGTTCCCCTGGCCGCCTGGCGTGCGCCGCATGGACTCGACGGTGGCGAGGTCAACGCGAGCACCGCGGTGGTGGAGGAAGCCGTCGCCAACGTCGGAGCGACCATCATGGGCCGCAACATGTTCGGCGGGCACCCAGGCCCATGGAGCAGCGCCCGTCCGTGGAACGGCTGGTGGGGAAAGAGTCCGCCCTTCCATCATCCGGTCTTTGTCCTGACCCACCACGCCCGCCCTCCGCTGGCGCTCGAAGGAGGCACCACGTTCACCTTCGTGACCGACGGCCCCGCCGCCGCGCTGGACCAGGCTCGGCGGGCCGCGGGGAGCAAGGACGTGGCGCTGGCCGGCGGTGCCCAGGCCGCTCAGCAATACCTGCGCGACGGACTGGTGGACGAAATGGAGCTTCACCTGGTGCCTATCCTGCTGGGATCAGGCGAGCGACTCTTCGACGGGGTGTCGAGCCTCAGGGGCCTCCGGCTGGTGCGCACCATACCCGCGCCCGGCGTGACGCACCTGAAGTTCGCCCGCATGTGAGCGGCGGGACGCTGGAGTCGCGCCAGCCGGGCCGGCGGTCCTGGCCGCTGTTCCTGCTCGCCGGCGCCTCGTTCATTCCCGGGATCGGCGTGATCTTCGGCGCGGCGGCCGTCACGTGGGCGCTGGTGTCCGATCGGCCGCGCGCGCTGGCGGCGGCGGCCCTGGGCGCCGCGGGCGCGTTCCTCAACCTGCTCGGCGGCGGTCTTCTGGCCTGGCGGTTGGGGAACAACCCGGCCTACACCGCGGTGGGTGCGGCCAGGGCACGCCGCGACATGGGGAGGCTCGTGGTTGCTCTGGAGAGGTACCAGCAGGAGCAGGGACGTTACCCCACCGGGTTGGACGCTTTTACCCAGCTTCCCTATTCGCTTCGCCTGGTGAACATCCAGGACTTCTCGGCTGGCGTTTTCAGCCGGCCGCGAGTGTATCACTACGATTTGGCCCCGGACGGGCAGAGCTACACGCTCTTTGCCGTCGGCCCTGACGGGCGTGCCGGCACGGCGGACGATCTGTTCCCGGATCTGCCCGACTCGCTGGCGCGCCGGAGCGGATACCGCGCGCGATGAGCGGGAGGAGGCCGATCCTGACCCGTGGGACCCGCTTATGTTTGGCGCCACTGATTTCACCCCGAGGGCCTCTGATGTTCCGACTTGCGACCTGCTGGGCGTTGTTCCTGCTGGCTCCACTGCTGCCCGCCGTTGCCCAGACGTCCACTGCCGAGACCAGTTCCGCTACCTCGCCGCACGGCGTGGATGTGGCCGGCATGGACCGCTCGGTCA
>DASSMN010000525.1:0-3240 GCA_035688885.1 Gemmatimonadales bacterium | reverse complement strand
GTGGATCCCCCGCGACCGGCGCTACGGCGAGAAGCTCGCCACCCCGGACATCACCATCGCCGACCTCATCGGCGAGGTGGACCCGATCAAGGTGGCCGAGGGCCGCTACCTCTCCGACGAGCTGACGATCCACTACGGGCTGCTGCCCCGCACCAACCGCGGCATCTTCGCCCTCAACGAGCTGCCCGACCTGGCCGAGCGGATCCAGGTGGGCCTGCTCAACATCATGGAAGAGCGCGACGTGCAGATCCGCGGCTACAAGGTGCGGCTGCCCATCGACCTCTACGTGGTGGCGAGTGCCAACCCGGAGGACTACACCAACCGCGGCCGCATCATCACCCCGCTCAAGGACCGCTTCGGCTCCCAGATCCGCACCCACTACCCCCGGCGGGTCGAGGACGAGATCGCGATCATGGAGTCCGAGCGCTCCGCGTTTCCCGACGCGGGGATCGAGACCAAGAGCCCCGAGTTCATGAAGCAGCTCGTGGCCGAGGTCACGCACCTGGCCCGGCGGTCGCCCGAGATCAGCCAGCGCTCCGGGGTGTCGGTGCGGGTGACGATCTGCAACTACGAGAACCTGCTTTCGAGCGCGCTCAAGCGGGCGATCCGCCTCGGGGAGGCGGTCGCCGCCCCGCGGGTCAGCGACCTGGGCGCGATCATCGCCTCCACCGGAGGCAAGATCGAGATGGAGAGCCTCGGCGACGCGAGCGAGGACAAGGTGCTGAGCAAGATCATGCAGCGGGCCGTCCTCAACGTGTTCGGCCGCACCTTCGCCCCGGGCGAGCTCGACGAGGTGGTGGGTGCGTTCCAGGACGGGCTCAAGATCGAGGTCTCGGATGCGATGCCGGCCGAGCTCTACCTGCGCCACCTCGGGCAGGTGCGCCCGCTGCAGGCCGCGGTCCGCAAGCTCGGGGCCCAGGATCCGGCCAGCGTGGCCGCCGCGGTCGAGTTCGTGCTCGAGGGCCTGCACCTGAGCAAGAAGCTCAACAAGGACGTGCAGGCCGGGCAGTCGCGCTACCGGGGGGCATGAGGCGCCGGTGTCTCCCCTGAGCTGGTACTCGCGCTGGGACGGCAGCCAGCGGCTCGACGACCTCGACGCCGATCAGCTCCTCGAGGCGATGTCCGACGACCTCCTGTCGGACGGCGATCCGTGGAGCGCGCTCCGGCGCCTCTTCCAGCGCGGGGCGAAGAACCCGGACGGGGCCAACCTGCCCGGGCTCCAGGACCTGCTCAACCGCCTGCGGCGACAGCGCCAGCAGCAGCTCGACCGCTACGATCTCTCCTCGGTCCTCGACGACATCAAGCAGAAGCTCGACAACATCCTGAAGACGGAGCGCGAGGGCATCGAGCGGCGGGTGGCCGACGCCCGGGAGCGCGCCCAGAAGGGTGAGGCCCCCGAATCCTTCCGTCAGGCGATGGAGCAGGCCGCGGCCGAGCACCGGAAGACGCTCGACGAGATGCCGGAGTCCCCCGCCGCACGGATCCAGGGGCTGCAGAGCTACGAGTTCATGGACCCCGACGCGCACCGGCTGTTCTGGGAGCTGATGAAGGGGCTGCAGCAGCAGATGCTCCAGCCCTTCCTCTCGAACATGCAGAAGGCGCTCGGCAACATGAGCCCTCAGGACCTCGAGCGGATGCGGGAGATGCTGCGCGACCTCAACCGCATGCTCCAGGACCGCGCGGAGGGACGCGAGCCGGACTTCGACGCGTTCAAGCAGAAGTGGGGCGACCACTTCCCGGGGGCCGAGAACCTCGACCAGCTCATGGAGCAGATCGCCCAACAGAGCGGCCAGATGCAGTCGCTGCTCTCGAGCATGTCGCCGGGCCAGCGCCGTCAGCTCCAGGACATGATGCAGTCGCTCTTCATGCAGGACGAGCGGCTCGAGGCCGAGCTGCGCCAGCTCGGCATGAACCTCTCCCAGCTCATGCCGCCTCCCGACGGGCGCCGCTACAACTTCCGCGGCGACGACGACCTCACCATGAAGCAGGCGATGGAGCTGATGGACGAGCTCCGACAGCTCGACGAGCTCGAGCGGCAGATCCAGAAGGTGCGCGACCCCAACGACCTCGAGAAGATCGACCCCCAGCAGGTCGCCGAGCTCCTGGGCGAGGAGGCGGCCCGCGACCTCGAGCGCCTGCGCGAGATGACCAAGAAGCTGGAAGAAGCGGGCTACCTCGAGCGCAAGGGCGACCGGCTCGAGCTGACCGCGCGGGCCATCCGCAAGATCGGCGACAAGGCCCTGCGCGACATCTTCGGCCACCTCAAGCGCGACCGCTTCGGCGGCCACGCCCTCGAGCGTCGGGGCGCGGGCGGCGACCGCACCGACCAGTCGAAGCCCTACGAGTTCGGCGACCCGTTCCTGCTCGAGCTGCGCGAGACCCTGATGAACGCGGTCGAGCGCAACGGCGCCGGGGTCCCGGTGCGCCTCGTCCCCGACGACTTCGAGGTGGCGCGCACCGAGACCCAGACCCAGGCCGCGACCGTGCTGATGCTCGACATGAGCCGCTCGATGATCTTCAACGGCTGCTTCCTGCCCGCCAAGAAGGTCGCGCTCGCGCTCAACGCCCTCATCCGCGGCCAGTTTCCGCGCGACAGCCTCTACATCGTGGGCTTCTCGCTCTACGCCCGCGAGTTCAGCGCGGCCCAGCTCCCCCACCTGGCCCCCGGCGAGTGGAGCGTGGGCACCAACATGCACGCGGGCTTCCTGCTCGCCCGCCAGCTCCTGGCCCGGCACAAGGGCGGCAACAAGCAGGTGATCATGATCACCGACGGCGAGCCGACCGCCCACATGACGGAAGACGGCAAACCGGATTTCCAGTACCCGCCGACGCGCGAGACGTTCGTGGAGACGCTGAAGGAAGTCCAGCGCTGCACGCGCGAGGGCATCACCATCAACACCTTCATGCTCGAGCAGAGCCAGATGCTCACGCAGTTCATCGACCAGCTGACCCGCATCAACAAGGGCCGCGCCTTCTTTGCGAGCCCCGACCGTCTTGGCGAATACATCCTGGTCGACTACGTCCGCAACAAGCGCCGGGCCATCGCGTAGCGCGTAGCCTCGCGCTTGGAGACCGGGCCATGACGAGACGCGACCCTCTCTCCTTGGCCGTGGCGGGCTTGGTCGTCGCCGCGTTCCTCGTGACCGGCTGTACGCTGAACGCCTACACGAACACCAAGCTGGCGAAGCCGGATGAGCCGCCGGACCCGCGGAAGCCGCCGGCGCCCCAGGCGTCGTTCGA
>DASSMN010000305.1:0-3831 GCA_035688885.1 Gemmatimonadales bacterium | reverse complement strand
ACGAACGCGCGCCCGCTCCGACGGCTCGCGGCGTGGATCGCCGCGGCCGCGAGCTCCTTGCCGGTGCCGCTCTCGCCGCTCAGCAGCACCCGGGCCTCCGTGGGCGCGACCCGCGCGATCAGGGCGCGCACCTGCTGCATCGCCGCGCTCTCACCTACCAGGGCCGAGCGCCGCCCCAGCTCGGCCTGGAGCGCACGGTTCTCGGCCCGGGTCCGATTGAGCTCCAGGGCTGCGCGTACGGTCACCAGGATGGACTCGGGAGTCAGTGGCTTTTCGAGGAACTGAAACGCGCCGAGCTTGACTGCCCGCACGGCGTCCGTGAGCTGCGCCTTGCCGCTCATCATGATCACGGGCATCGTCCGGCCCCGCTCCCGCAGCGCGCTGAGCGTCTCGAGGCCGTCCGGTCCCGGGGGCATCAGGAGGTCGAGCAGGACCACGTCCGGATCCACCGCGTCTACCTGCAGCAGCGCCGCGTTGCCGTTCGCGGCTTCCGCCACGGTGAATCCCTCCTCGCGCAGCAGCGCCGCCAGCATCCGTCGGATGTTGGCCTCGTCGTCCACCAGCAGGATCTGCGCGCGCTCCGTCACCCGCGTCCCTTGAGCTGGACCACGAAGGTGGCCCCGCCGCCGGGTGTCGGCTCGACCGCGATCGCGCCGTGATGCATCTCGACGGTCTGCTTGGCGAGGGCCAGCCCGAGGCCGGTGCCGCCGTCCTTGGCGGTGACGTACGGATCGAACAAACGGCCCGCGAGCTCGGGTGAGACACCGGGCCCGTGATCGACGATCTCCACCCGGACGCCGCCGTTCTCGGGCCGCGCGGAGACCTCCAGTGCCCCCCGCGCGTCGCACGCCTCGACCGCGTTGCGGACCAGGTTGCTGAAAGCGCGCTGCAGCGGATCGTAGTGCCCCATCAGCGTGGGCAGCGCGGGGTCCAGCGTGAGCTGCACCTGCATCGTGGGCGGGACGCTGGTGCGGGTCAGCCCGGTCAGCAGCTCGCCCAAATCCACCGGGGCGGCGGGGCCATCCGGCAGCCGCCCGAACTCGGTGAACTCGCGGGCCAGCTGCTCGAGGCGTCCGGATTCGGCGACCAGCACCTCGATGGCCTCCTGCTGATTGGCGCCGGCGTTCCGCGCCAGCTGCGCCACCGCCAGTCGAATGGGCGTGAGCGGATTGCGCATCTCGTGCGCCACGCGCCGCGCCGTTTCGCGGAAGGCGCGCAGCCGCTCGGCTTCGAGCGCGCGGGCCCGGCCCTGATCCAGCGCGTCCGCCATCTCGCGCAGCGCGCGTCGCAGCGCCTCGAATTCCGGCGCACCGCGCCGGGGCCGGTCGGGCGGCAGCGGCTCGAGCCGCCGGATGTGGCCGGTCCACCCGATCAGCTCGTCGATGGGTCGGCTCAGCTGGCGCGACAGGTGCCCGCCAAGCCGGACCGAGGCGTACAGAAAGGCCGCGCCGACCAGCAGCACCACCAGCCCGAGGCCGGCATAGTAGTAGCGGCCGAAGGTGTTGACCCGCTGCAGCTGGCCCAGGGCGCGATTGAGCTTCGCTGCATGGTCACTCAGCGCCCGGCGCTCCGCCGGTCGGAGCCGGGTGGAATCCAGCGTCTGCAACAGGGTGCGCCCCGATGCGCCCACGTCTTCCATGGCCCGAAGCGCGGCGGCCGCCGGCGTGGTCGAGCGCACGGTCAAGGCCCAGCCGAGGATGGCGACGGCGGTGGGGACCGCGCCGAGAAGGATCAGGATGAGGAGAAGTCGCTGGCGGAAAGGGAGCCGCATCGCCTCTCAAGATAAGCCGCGCCGCGCTGGAGGGCCCAGCCGGCCAGCGCGCCCAGCACCACGGCCGCCCATTCGGACCAGTGGACCGGCGGAAGGCCCGCCGCCAGCGACGGCAACGTGAGGCCCGTGGCCAACCCGAGCGGCAGCATCCCGCGCGGCCACCCGCCGGCCCGCCCGGTCCAGTAGCCCAGCGGCAGCACGCTCACCGCCAGGAGCACGGCGGTGAACCACCGCACGCCGTTCCCGATGCCCATTTGGAACGGCGAGATCAGTCGCCAGCCGTACGCGGGCGACAGGCCGAACTCGATCGCACGGGTGACCCCACCGGAAGTCGAGCGAAGCGTCACCACGCCTCCGTCGGCCGAGGCGGCGAGCCGGACGGTCCGACCGGCATGGTCGGGGAAAGCGTCGGCGAGGGTGATGGTAATTGGACGCAGCCGCAGCCCCATGCCCCGGACCGGGACGGCGACCCCGGCGTGGCGCCGCAGCTGGAACAGCGTGAGCTGGTTGATTCCACCGGCCCTGAGCTTGTAGATCCAGGACGGGTACTGAACCACCCCGCCCGAATTCACCTCCGCCTCGAGGCGGAACTCGCCCGCGGCGATCCCGCGTCGGATCCGGGCGGAGTCGGGGGGTGCGCCCCTCCGCGGCATCGGCAGCCCGTCGAGTCGCACCTGATGAATCTCGCCGAAAAAGATGTCGCGCTCGCTGGTCGCCCCGGCCCAGCCGCTCCGAATCACGCCGGGCGCGAGCCTCGGACCCATCAGCCAGGCCGCGGCGGCCAAGGCGCCGAGCCACACGGCCAGCCCGCCTGCGAGAAGCCGCGCGGCCCGCGCGGGCGAGGGGCGGATCGCCGCCGGCAGCCAGGCGCCGAGCGCCGCGCCGACGGCTCCGCTGGTGGTGTTGGTCAGCAGATCGCTGAGGCTCGCGTCTCGTCCGGAAATGGCCACCAGCTGGAGCAGCTCGACCGTAAGCGACACGCTGGCCGCGGCCAACACCGTCCGGCGCCAGGACAGGCCCGCCAGCCGAAGCCCCGTGGCGAATGGCAGGAACAGGAGCAGATTGGCGACGATATCGGAGCCGCCCAGCTCGCCACACACCAGGCACCAGAGCGGCGTGAGCTGGGCCAGCCCGTTGGGATCGGGCGCTGGCGTGAGGGTGGCGCGTGCGATGAAGAGGAGCCCGGCGATGGCGAGCGTGCTTCCCGCCAAGCGTCGGATCCGGCCCGCCGCGGTCAGGCGCTCCGCCGGTCGGCGCGGACGATGATGGGAGAGCCCAGCAGTTGGGTGAGCCCCAGCGCCCGGGCAGGCCACTCGAGCACCCGGCCCAGGCGCGCCGACCGTATGAGCCGGTGGAGCGCCATGGGCAGGAAGAACTCCGGGGTTTGCGTCCGAACCTGGAATCCCACGGCCGTGAATGCGGCCGCGACGTCGCCCGGGTGGTACAAGGCGAATGGTCGGGTAAGCGCGCCTTCGAGCGACCGCTTCAAGGCGAACAGCCCGCGCGAGATGGCATTCACGCTCCGCCAGGAAGGGTAGTCCACCAGGACGCGGGCCTGCGCGACCCGGCAGAGCTCGCTCACGAGGCCGGTCCACGACACGCTGTGCGCCAGCATCCGGTACGAGATCACCGCATCGAACTCGCGATTGCGATAGGGCAGATGCTGGAGATCGGCGACATCGAAGCGACAACGGCCGGTCGCGGTCCATGGCTCGAGCCGCCGCCCGCACGAGGCATCGCTGCCGGCCACGACCACGCGGAACCCAGCCTCGACCAGCGCCGGTGCGACCTGAGCGTGACCGCCACCCACGTCCAGCACGGCGGAGCCGGTGTCGAGCCCCTGGAGCGCCTGCAACGTGAGACACGTCTGCAGCCCCAGGAACCATCTCCCGACGGCGCCGCTGAATCGCTGGGCGTAAGCGTCGGACGAGGCATCGATATCCGCGTCTTCCCGGGGCGGCGGCGCGATCATCGGAACGCCGCTCCGGCGCGTCCAGCGCCCCGCCTCTCGGTGTGACCCGCCTCACCCCGGCCGCCGGCCGGTCGGGCTACACTGAAGG
>DASSMN010000239.1:0-3536 GCA_035688885.1 Gemmatimonadales bacterium | reverse complement strand
GCCCGGGCGGCTTTCTCGAGGATCGCGAACGCCGCGCCTTCCGGATCGGCCACCACCGCGAACCGTCCCACGTCTGCTACATCGGTCGGCGGCACCCGCACCGCGCCCCCGAGCGACTGCACCAGCGCCACCTGCCCGTCGCAGTCGCTCACCGCGAAGTACACCATCCAATGCGGCGGCAACGCGCCTCGCGCGGGGTCGATGGGAAGCATCCCGCCGCACGGTTCGCCATTCCGTGCAAACGTGGTGTATCGCGCCCCGCCGATGTCGCGGCTGGTTGCGCTCCAGCCGAACAGGCCGGCATAGAACGCCTCGGCACCCATGGTGTCGGTCGTAGCCAGCTCGTTCCAGCACATGGCGCCGGTGTCGTCCCTGACCCCGGCTCCGACATGCCGTCGCGGCTGCCACACGGCGACGACGGCGCCCGCCACGTCCTGCACCAAGGCCATCCGCCCCACGTCCAGGACATCGAAGGGCTCCACGACCACGGTGCCACCAAGCTCTCTGGTGCGACGCGCCGCGTCATTCGCGCTTTCGACGGAGATGTAGTTGAGCCAGTGGGGGGACCCGGCGCCCGACGCCGGATCCTGCGCGTAGAGCGCGGCCACTGCGCGGCCCTGCTGGGTCAGCATGGTGTAGAACGCGCCGGGCCCCAGGGGTCGGTCTTCGGCGATCCATCCGAACAGCGAGGTGTAGAACCGCTTGGCCACAGCGGCATCAGGAGTGCCCAGGTCGGCCCAGCAGAACGTTCCCGGCGCGTACGACTCCATCACGGGCATGCGGACTCCTCCCCGGTGCGTTCATCACGACTTCGGAAGGCCGGTGGCCTCGACCTTCTCTAGAGGACGGACGAGGTGGGGGTCGGTTTCACGCGGAGGAGGAGTCGCAGGGCGACGAAGTCGTAGAGCGCGTGTGCCAGGATCGGGACCAGCAGGTTGCCCGACGCGACCTGCAGCCAGCCGAGGTACCCGCCGACCAGAGCCGCCAGCACTGCGTAGGTAAGCGTCACCGCGTGCGCCAAACCGAAGGCCGCGGCGGTAATCGCAACGGCGGCCCAGGTCGGGACTCGAGCCAGCAGCGCGCTCTGGATCACGCCGCGGAACAGCGCCTCTTCGCCGACACCGGCCAGCGCGGCGACCAGCGCGATGGTCGCGGGCGTCTCGCCGGCGAACAGCGGGGCCGCCCGATCCTCGACCGTGCGGACCAGCCGTGCGATCGGGCCGAACCGGGTGTGCAGACACCACGCGAGCAGCAACAGCAGAGGGGCCGTAGCCGCGACTCCTGCGGCCAGGCCCCTCGGGTTCCAGTCGAGCGTAGCGAACGGCGCCACGTGCGCCAGCGCGCCCACCACCAGCGCCACCAGGACCAGCGCGCCTTCGGCCAGGGCGGCGAGGAGCGCCGGCCTCGGCAGGCGAGCTACTTGGCGCGCTCCAGATAGACCCCTTCGCGGGGGTTCACCCGCACCCGCTCGCCCTCGTTGATGAACTCGGGCACCTGAATGGTGACACCGTTGCTCAGCTTGGCGGGCTTGGTGCTCGCGGTCTTGGTCGCCGTCTTCATGATAGGGGCCGTCTCGACCACCTCGAGCTCGGCCGTCGCCGGCAGCATGATCGCGATCGGCCGGCCGTTGAGCCACTCGGCCTGAAACGTCATGCCGGGCTCGAGCCACTGACCCTGGTCGCCGGTGATCTCATCGTCCAGGGTGTACTGATCGTAGCTCTGCGCATCCATGACGTGGGTGCCATTGCTGTCGCGATACATCACCTGCATTTCCTTGGTGTCGAGCCGCGCATCCTCGACGAACTCGGTGGCGCTCAACCGAGTGTCAAAGGTGTTGCCGCTGGCGAGGTTCCTCAGCCTGAGCTGCACGAATGCGCGCAGGTTGCCCGGGGTGCGGTGCTGGAAGTCCATCACCCGGCACGGCTGGCCGTCGATGATGAGCACGTGGCCGCGGCGGATGTCGCTTGCCTTCATCGGTCAAAAGCTCCGGAGAACGGTCGGTCGGGCTGACGCCAGGGTGGCGTCGCGGAGGTGGAAAATACACGGTGGGGGCCCAAGCGACAGTCACGGGTGACCGCAGTCACCGCCCGGACCACCACCCTAGGCCTACGTTCCGCCGCACCGGACGGCGGTCCGTCCATCAGGAACTCACCACCAGCCGAGCGTTGCATGCACCAAACGGGCTCCGACTACCCGCACCCCCAAGTCTTTCATGGCTAGCCCGCTGGCAGCGGTCGCGACCATCCCGGTCTCGCCGTGGCGGGGCCTCGAAGGGCGCGACCGCCTGGCCGCCTGGCGATCCAACGTCGGTGAGCCCCTGGCGCTCGACCTGGCGCCGCCCGCCTCCGGGTCGGCGGTGACCAGCCTGGCCGTCCTGAGCTGGAACCTGTGGATCGGCCGGGGGCGCCTGGCCGAAGTGGTCGGCCGGGTGCGCGAGATGACCGATGCGCCGCTCGTGGTCCTGGCGCAGGAGGCGTTCCGCGCCGATGCCTCGGTGCCGCACCGCGCGGTCGCCCGCCGCGCCGCGGGCGGTTTTCCTCCCCGCGTCGTGCCGCGTGCCGACATCGCCGAGCTGGCCGCGATGCTCGGGCTCAACCTGCGCTACGTCCCCTCGATGCGAAACGGGACCGGCGCCAGCGACCGCGGCAACGCCATCCTGTCCGATTTGCCGTTGCCCGAGGTGCGGGGGTTCGAGCTGCCGTTCGTGCTGCAGCGCCGGGTACCCCTCGTAGCCACTCTCTCGAGCGCGGAGGGGCCCATCCAGATCGTGAACGCGCACCTCGACCCCCGCGGGCCGGCCGGCGCTCGGGTGGTCGGGGGCGAAGGACGCGCCCGCCAGACGCGCTACCTGCTGGATCGCCTGGGGGACGACCTTACGGTGCTCGGCGCCGATCTCAACCTGAGCCGCGGGAAGCGCGAGCGCGCCTGGCGCCTGCTCCACCAGGCCGGCTTCACCACCGGGGTGCCGGGTGTGCGCCAGCCCTGGCGACACACCTTTCACGCCCTGCCTCGGCTGGTGCTCGACTATCTGCTGCTGCGCGACGGGGGCCGCCGCGTGGCCGCGGCCAGCGTCGAGCGGCTCGACGAGCACCCGCGCGACCGCGGCGCGACGGTGTTCGGCTCCGATCATCATCCGCTGCTGGCGCGGATCGAGCTCCAGCCGCCCGGAGCGGGCCGATGAGTGAGGTGCTGAGCGCAGGTCTTCCGTGGTGGGCCTGGGCCCTCATGCTCATCGGCCTGATCGCCCTGGTGTCGGTGCTGGGCGCCCTGTTCCTGCCCGACTGGAAGGAGCCGGCCTACACCGAGGGCCACGCCGCGGAGCCGGGGAGCGAGGCCTTCGTGGCGATCGCAGCCGCCTATCTCAATACTCCGGTGTATCGGGGTGGCGCGATCGAGCTGCTTCAGAACGGCGCCCGGTTCTATCCCGCTATGCTCGAGGCCATCCGCGGCGCCCGCGAGACGGTGAACTTCGAGGTCTACATCTTCGACGCCGATGAGGTCGGCCGCGAGTTCATCGACGCCTTCATGGAGCGCGC
>DASSMN010000472.1:0-2662 GCA_035688885.1 Gemmatimonadales bacterium | reverse complement strand
CGGCATCATCACGTTCAGCTCGAGCTGGCCCGCTTCGGCCGCGGTCGCGATCGTCACGTCGTTCCCGATCGCCTGGAAACAGACCATGTTCACCATTTCGGCGACCGACGGATTCACCTTGCCGGGCATGATGCTCGATCCGGGCTGCACGGCCGGCAGCCGGATCTCGGCGAGCCCGGTCCGTGGCCCCGAGGCGAGCAGCCGGATGTCGCTGGCGATCTTGCCGAGATCCACCGCGTAGGTCCGCAGCGCGCCCGACAGCGCGCAGGCGTCTCCCATGGACTGCATCAGCTGCACGCGGTCGGTTCCCTCCCGCAGCTCGAGGCCCGTGATGGTTCGCAGGTGACGCACCATGAGGCCGGGATAGGCGGGCTCGGCGTTCAGGCCCGTGCCGACCGCCGTGCCGCCGATCCCCAGGTCGCGCAGATCGTCGGCGGCGCGGGCGATGCGGTCGCGGTTGCGCTGGACCGTGTGCCCATAGGCCGTGAATTCCTGGCCGAGGCGAATCGGCGTCGCGTCCTGGAGATGCGTGCGCCCCGATTTGAGGATGTCATCGAACGCCCGGCCCTTGGCCAGAAACGCGGTGGCGAGCCGATCCAGGGCGGCGAGCAACGCCGGCAGGAGGCTCAGGGCGCCGAGCCGGATCGCCGTCGGAATCACGTCGTTGGTGGACTGCGCCATGTTGACGTGATCGTTCGGGTGCACCGGCTTGTATTCGCCCCGTTTGCCGCCGAGCAGCTCGTTGGCCCGGTTGGCGAGGACCTCGTTGCAGTTCATGTGGTGGGAGGTGCCCGCGCCGGCCTGGTAGGGATCGACGACGAACTGGTCGCGGTGCCGGCCGGCCAGGATCTCGTCCGCGGCCCGCACGATGGCGTCGGCGAGCGCCGGCTCGAGGCGACCGGTTTCCCGGTGCGTGAGCGCCGCGGCCTTCTTGATCCAGATGACCGCGTCCACGAAGACGGGATGGGGCGTGAGCCCCGAGATCGGGAAGTTGCGGCGAGCCCGCTCCGTCTGCACGCCGTAGAGGGCGTCGGCCGGAACGGGCAACTCCCCCAGGGGATCGCGTTCGACTCGCGTTGCGCTCATCGTCTCCACCTGCTCCGCCCGACTGCCGTCGGTCTCAAGCCAGGAATCGCCCATGGGACTCCGACATCCGTTGCGACGCGGTCACATTCTATTCCGTCGTACCGGGAAAGGCGAGGTTCGGTCACTGCGGCTCAGCAGGGGCGGGCCGTTTTCTCCGCCACCCGATCGTCATCAGCTCCCGCGCCGCGCGGCTGCCCAGGGAATGGATCATCAGATAGACGCCGATCGCGGTCAGCAGGATGACCGTGTAGAAGCGCCACCAGACCAGCATGCTCACGCCGCGGGAGCCGAAGTCTCCGGCGAATCCCGACAGAAACACGACCTCGATGCCGCCGCCTCCGGACGGCAACGGCACCAGGAGCGGTGAGGCAATGAGGGCGAGCGAGCCGAAGAACATCTGCCCGAAGGGTGGCGCGTCGGGCATACCCCAGGCGAGGGCCGGCAGGACCAGGGCGCGGGCGGCGAGGCTGATGGCCGTGAGCACCGCGTTCACGGCCTGGGCCCAGAGCGGCGCGCGACGGACGTGCGCCAGCGCGACGCGCCACTGCCGCCGCACGCGGTGCCGGATGGCCCCCGCCCTGACGAGGCGTTGCGTGAGGTAAATGACGAGGAGGACGGCGAGCGCGGCGAACTCGATTACCAGCAGGTCTCCGGCCACGTGTCGCCGCAGCCAGGTCTGGGCCGCGCTCTTCCAGTCGGGGACGTAGTGGAGCAACAGCGACAGGAGCATCAGCAGAAACACCGGCCATTCGGCCGCGACTTCCACGCCGACCGCGACCAGCGCCGTCACGGAGCGCAGGCCGGCCTGGGTCAGCCCCGCGAACCGCGCCGCCTCCCCACCCAACCGGTTGGGCGTCAGTGTGGAGGCAGCTTCGCCGTAGAGATTGAGCCGTACGGCGGGCCAGAACCCGAGCGCGCCGCCCGCCGTCCACGCCGCGAGCTGGATGCGCCACGCGCGGACGATGACGTCGAGCGCGAGGGCGAGCAGGGCGAGGACGTGGGTCACAGGCCGTCCAGCGTGTACGGCGGCCGCTCGAGCGTCACCGCGTGACGCGGGCTGAACTGGCACGCCAGCCGCCACCCCTGGTCCACCAGCGGTCCAAGACGGAGCCGATCGGTCCTGCCGGCGGGCCAGTCTCCCTCCACCACGCGGACGCGGCAGGCCGTACAGTTGCCGATGCCGCCGCACACGGTGCGCAACGGATCGCCCGTGGCGACCGACAGCTGCAGCACCGTTGCCCCGGTGCGGATTCCCACGCTCCGACAGTCGGGCAGGAAGGTGACGGTCACGTCAGTCAGAGCAATCGCCCAGGGGATAGATGAACCCGCAGTTGGCGCACGGATTCTTGCAGCCCCACGGCCTGGGACGCACCTCCGCGCCACACCGCAGACAGGTGGGCCGCGGGCGACTCCTAGGCGAGGGGGACGGCGCCGGTGAGGAAGGGATTGGAGCGGCGCTCGGCGCCGATGGTGGTCTGTGGTCCATGCCCGCTGTACACGATGGTCGCATCGGGCAGAACGAGCAACTCCCGCTCGATGCTGCCGATCAGCGTCCCGAAATCGCCGCCGGGCAGGT
>DASSMN010000440.1:0-3303 GCA_035688885.1 Gemmatimonadales bacterium | reverse complement strand
TCGGCGCCGGCCGCATGCCCTGGCCCGGATTCGAACCGGGACGCCTTGCGGCACTGCCCCCTCAAGACAGCGTGTCTACCAGTTTCACCACCAGGGCGGCGAGAGGAAACTAGAAACCGCCGCGCCGAGGGTCAAGCCGACTGCGTGATGCGTGATAGGGACGGGCGAGACGGAGGGACGGCCCGCACCGCCCGCTACCACGCATCACCACTGCGATCGATCAGGTCCGAGCCGTGGGCTCCCAGCCCGGACGTAACACGACGGACGTGAGCGCACTCCAGATACGCCCGAGGCGAGGTCGCGGTCCGTGACTACCGTCACGCGCCCTTGGGCAGCAGTCCGTCGCTGTTGAATTGTCGCAGCCGGCCTAGTGCTGTTCCGCGCGGGCGCGACGATAGGAAGACGGGGGAAGGCAGTGGAGGACGGTGGAGGATGGTGGAGGTCGCATCGGTGTAACCTCCACTATCCTCCACAACCTCCCTACGGCTTGATCGCCGCCTTCGGATACACCGCCGTTTTCATGATCATGTCGTGGAACGCCTGTTTCGCGGCGCCGAGGGTGAAGAAGCACCCCACGAAGATGATCAGCCCACCGAGCCGCCCCAGGGTGACCAGCGCATGCACGCCGGTCACGAAGCCCACGAGGGAGAGCACGAGGTTGCAGTTCTTGAGCAGGTAGCGCCCCAGAAGCGTCGGGACCCCGGCGGCCGTGCCGTCCGCGTTGGCGATACGGATACCCAGGATCAGCTTTCCGAGTGTGAATCCGGTGAAGCCCTCGATCAGGAAGTAGAGGGTGCCGATCACGGCGAAGGCGATGAACATCCCGATCACCGCGCCCAGAATCCCGCCGACGACGGCCATGTTGACCGCCGTGGTGTCCGCTTGCGCCATGCTGCTGGCCGCTATGGACGCCGCGGTGCCACCGAACATGGCGCCGATGGTCCCCGCGCCGAGCCAGGACAGAATGAAGACCAGGATGCAGTCCAGTATCAGCGCCCCGAACCGCTTCCCAAAGCCGATCCGCTGCTCCATGCCGCCACCTCCCTCGCCGTGGGTGAGCCAACCTGCGCCCCCATATGCGACTCGGCGACCGTCCCGTCAAGGGCGGGAGACGATCGCCCGGGCGAGGCGCCGGGCCGCCTCCGGCACACCCTGGAGGAAGAGCGTCGGCTCGAACACTTCCAGCTCCATCACGAGAAACTGCCGGCCCGCGTCGCGCTCGACGCCGTCCACGCGCGCATAGAGCCAGGGACCAGGGACTCGCGCCAACGCACGCGTGCCAGCCTCAAGCGCCGCGGCGCCGACCGTGGCCGGCTCGGTCCACCCGCCGAAACGCTCCTGCACCCGGAATTCCCCCGGGCCCGCCCGCTTGCGCACGGCGTGACTGAACTCCCCCGCCAGGTACACCAGTGACAACTCGCCCGCGGTCATCACTTCGGGCACGAATTCCTGAACCAGCGCGCCTTCGCCCGCCACGAGTCGCGCCACACGAGGCTGGTCCTCCGCGACCCGGCGGCGATCGGTCAGCCAGGTCTCGTGGCCCGAGGCCGACACCCGGGGTTTCACCACCGCCCGCTCCCAGCCACGCATCTCGAGGACTGCGCCGAGAGTCCGCTGGTCCCCCGGGGCGAGCCACTCGGTGCCGGGCAGCAGGACGCCGTCACCGGCGAGATCGGCGAGGTAGATCTTGTCGTAGTTCCAGCGGACGACGGCCGCGGGATTCCAGAGTCGCGTGCCGGCGCGCTCCAGCCCGTCGAGCCAGCGGCGGAACTCCCCGAACCGGAGGTAGTAGTCCCAGCAGGAGCGGAGGACGACCGCATCGAATCCCGCCCAGTCCACCCCCGCCTCGTCCCAGCACACCGCGTGCACCTTCGCGTCGAGCGCCCGCAGCGCGTCGCGCAGCGGGTGGTCGTCGGGATGCAGGTCGGGCAGGCGGCGGTAGGTGACGAGGGCAATCTCCACGGCCCAATGCTAATCACCCATTACGGCTGATCAGAAGCGCCCTCCACTGAGGACGCTGCGCTTGCGTTCGGACTGTGGCAAACGCATCCTCCCTGCCCATGCGACGCAGCGGCAAGACGGCCCAGCAGAAGGCGGCGGAGGCGCTCTCCGCCAAGGAAGCGGCGCGGTTGCAGAATGCGGCCGAGCAGCTGGCGCGCGCGGTCGAGGAATTCCTGCGGCGCCGGAGCCCACTGCATACGGCCCCGGAATGCCGGGAGGGCCAGGTCGAGCTGCTCGACTGGTCGGCGGCGGGATGCGAGTCGCTGTGCCCGCTGTGCCTGCTGAACCGGGCGCTTTCCATCTACCGGATGCGGGCCTAGGGCGACCCGCCGCTCACACCAGAGGGACGCATGCCCCCGGATCCCCGCTCTCCCACGCCACACGCCACGGTGTCCCGCGAGCAATGGCTCGTCGCCCGCCGGGCCCTGCTCCAGGAAGAGAAGGAATTCACCCGGCTGCGGGATGCGCTGAGCCGCCGGCGGCGCGAGCTCCCCTGGGAGCCCGTCGAGCAGTCCTATGTCTTCGACGGACCGGATGGCCGGGAATCGCTGTCGGACCTGTTCGCCGGCAGGCGTCAGCTGGTCGTGTATCACTTCATGTTCAATCCCGCCGACGACGCCGGGTGCCCCCACTGCTCCTTCTGGGCCGACCACTATGACGGCATGCTGCCGCATCTGCGGCAGCGCGACGTGTCGTTCGTCGTCATCTCGCGCGCGCCGCGCGAGAAGCTGGCAGCGTTTCAGCGGCGGATGGGCTGGAGGTTCAAGTGGCTCTCGTCGGGCCGCAACGGGTTCAACTACGACTTCGGCGCGTCGTTCACGCCCGCCGAGGTCGAGAGTGGGACGCCGCTCTACAACGTCGGCACCCTGCCGCCCGGGGTGCAGGATCGCGAGGGGTTGAGCGTCTTTTTCAAGGACGCGGACGGCCGAATCTTCCGCACCTACTCCTGCTACGCGCGCGGCATCGACATGTTCAACGGCACCTATCAGATCCTCGATCTGGTGCCCAAGGGGCGGGACGAAGACCCGGAAGCCACGCAGAGCTGGGTGCGCCACCACGACCGCTACCGGGATCCGGGCTCCTGACGTCATCCTGACCGCCACATCTTGACAATCAAGATGAGCGGCCGCAGCTTTGCCCCGTCACTCATTCTCCGGGGCATCCGTGGATCAGACCAATACCGACGTCATCCAGGGCACGCTCGACCTGCTCATCCTCAAGACCCTGAGCCTCGAGCCGATGCACGGCTTCGGCATCGGCCGCCGCGTCGAGCAGATCTCCCGCGGGGTGTTCAAGGTCAAT
>DASSMN010000216.1:0-3856 GCA_035688885.1 Gemmatimonadales bacterium | reverse complement strand
GACCGGTTCGTGCCTTCACGGCGCGAGGCGCTGCCGGCCGCGTACCTGCTTCCGGCGCGCTTCGGCGAGCTGGCGCTGCTGCTTCGTCGCCAGGGCATTGTGGTCGAGCGGCTGCAGCAGCCGTGGACCGGACCCGTCGAGCAGTTCGCGGTGGACACGGTCGTGCTCCAGGAGCTGTTCGAAGGCCACCGGCCCGTCACGGTCGACGGTCACTGGGAGGCGGCCGTGGCCATGACCGTCGAGCCTGGCTGGTTCCTGGTGCGCACCGAGCAGCCGCTCGGCCTGCTGGCTGCGTACCTGCTGGAGCCGGCCTCGGAGGATGGGCTCGCCACCTGGAACCTGCTCGACCGCGAGCTGCAGCCCCACCAGAAGTATCCATTCGTGCGCGTGCGCGGGCCGCTCGCCGTGGCCGCCGGCGCGCTCGCCAGTCCGTAACCGTCCGAGGACCATCGCATGCTCGAGCCCGGTAATCCGGCTCCGCCGTTCACGCTGCCCGACACGTCCGGCAAACAGGTCTCGCTCAAGGATTTCGCCGGCAAGGACGTGATTCTCTACTTCTACCCGAAGGACGACACGCCCGGGTGTACCAAGGAGGCGTGCGGCTTCCGGGACGCCTGGACCGAGCTCCAGGACTTGGGCGTCGTCGTGCTCGGCGTGTCGGGCGACGATGCGGCATCCCATGCCAAGTTCGCTGCCAAGTACCGGCTGCCGTTCACGCTCCTGTCCGATCCCGATCACCGGGTCATGAGCGCCTACGGGGCCTACGGGCCGAAGACACTGTACGGCAGGAAGACGGTCGGGGTGATCCGCTCGACCGTGTGGATCGGACCCGATGGCAAGGTGCGGCACCACTGGGCCCGCGTAGCCAATGCCGCCGAGCATCCCGACAAGGTCCTGGCGGCGCTCCGCGACGGCCGGTGAGCCGCCGTCCCGTTATACTTGAACGCTCCACTACATGGGTGCAGGCATGACAGCGCGTACCGGATCTCCCTCCTCGACACCTCGAGCCACTCCACCGTCCGGCGGCCCGGGCGACCGCTCGCGCTCCGCCATGATCTGGGCCTGGGAGTGGACCAAATCGATCGTGGTCGCGCTCCTGGTGTGGTTTCTGCTCCGAACCTTCCTGGTGGAAGCCTTCCGCATTCCCTCGGGCAGCATGGAAAACACCTTGTTGATCGGCGACTTCCTGTTCGTCAACAAGGCGTTGTACGGCGCGGAGGTGCCCTTCATTCACAAGCGATTGCCAGCGGTCCGGGAGCCCCGCCGGAACGACATCCTGGTGTTCGACTCGGTCGAGGAGGAAGGGCTCAAGGTGGTCAAGCGCTTGATCGGCATGCCGGGCGACACGCTGTCGATGGAAGGGGGGCAGCTATATCGCAACGGTCAACGGGTCGACGAGCCCTACGCGGTGCACGGCGATCCGCATCGGTCGGAGGACCCGGTGCAGCGGGCCAAGATGCGCGAGTGGCAAGTGCCGCATCTGGTGCAGCACGATACCGCGAGCTATCAGCCTGACCTGCAGGACTGGGGCCCGATCGTGGTGCCGGCCGACTCGTTCTTCATGATGGGCGACAACCGCGACAGCTCGTACGACGGCCGGTACTGGGGATTCCTGCCGCGGGGCAACGTGCGCGGGCGGCCTCTGATCGTCTATTTCAGCTACGACCAGAACAGCTGGAAGTCGCTGCCGTTCCTGACGGCGGTCCGATGGGGGCGGATCTTCACCCAGCCTCACTAAGCCGCCGTAGACGGCCGGGCTGAGTGCCGCGTCAGATCTGTCGGGGGGCTTCCGGGTAGGACGACCGGCTGAGGGTCCTGGCGATGTAGGCGGCCGTCCGGCCACACGCGCCGCAGTGCAGCGTGACCCGCCCGCCTTGCGCGTCCTCGGACGACGACCGGATGGGAGTGCGCTCGACCTGAGGGGAGTTGCAGGAGGGACAGACCAGGGGTTTCTGGTCCCGATCCGCGGCGATCAGAATCAGCGCTTCCGGCGCTCGATACTCCTTGATACCCCGACGTCCCACAGTCGGCCCTTCCGGCGGGGTGTGTGGCAGAAGTGCTCGGACCCCACCTCGAATCTGAATGTACCGAAGCCGTTCGACGGTGCAAAGGTCAGCCATCACGTTCGCGAGAGGGGGCTCACACATGTCGGCAATCCGGCGCATCGGGCTGATGGCAGCCGGGCTCGCGGCCGCAATGGCCTCGGCGGCGAGCGCGCAAGCCACCCATGTGGTGCGGATGATCGCGAATCCCGCCAACCACGTGTACCGCTTCGAGCCGGTCGAGGTGGTGGCCAGCCCGGGAGATATCCTGGTGTTCCGAGTGGTGAGCGGCGCCCCGCACAGTGTGGTCTTCGAGGCCGGCAGTCTCTCGCCGGGCGTGCGTGGGGCGTTCAATAATGCGATGCCGTCCCGCTCGGGTGATCTGAGCAGCCCGCTGCTCACCGCCAGCGGAACCGAGTATCGGATGACGGTGCCGCAAGTTCCAGCGGGTTCCTACCCCTATTACTGCCTACCGCACCGGGCGTACGACATGCGTGGCTCGCTCCGGGTAAGGTGATGTAAGATGTTGTGGGGGTTGGCATTGTAAGATGAGCCCCGATCGGATGACCGACCGGCGCTCAGCTCGTCTGATCACAAATCTTTGCGTAGTATTACATTAGACTACTAGCGCCGCTGGCGCCGCCGTGCGAGAATTCTGGAAGCTCGTCCCGGCACCTTGGGGAGGGACGATTCCGGAGGCTAAGGAGGACGCGTGGTGTCGGAACTTGGGGGTTCACAGATCTCGACGTTGCTGGAAACGCTGCCCGGCATCGCCAACGTGCTGCGGAGCCCGGTAGCCGATGCGCTGGGCAACGTCATCCGGGCGGGTGCCCGGCTGGCCGAGTTCAATGTTCAGGACGCGGAGGAACTGGTCCGCTACGCCACTCGCCGGGGTCTCCTGGGTCAGGACGAGGGCGATCGGCTGCTCGCCGAAGTGCATGCGGCGGAACAGCGGCGCATCGACAAGGCGGCCGACCGCGAGCGCGCGCTCAAGGCCAAGGCCCGGGCCAAGGGCAAGACGGTCAAGCCGGTAAAGGCGGTCAAGAAGATGAAGAAGGCCGCCAAGGTCAAGCGGCGCTAAGCCGGCGCAACTCGGCGATTCCAACGCCCACCCATCGTCGGGTGGGCGTCGTCGTTTCCGCGGCTCAGGTCTTGAACTCCTGCATCAACGCCGTGAGCCGGGTGGCTCCCTGCAGCAAGTCGCCCGCCGCCGCGGCCATCTCCTCGGTGCTCGCCGTCTGCTCTTCGGCCGCGGCGGTGACTTCCTCGCTGGCGGAGGCGTGCTCGCCGGCGCTCTGGGCCACCTCGCGGGTGCGGTGCCCCAGCTGCTCGACGATGGCCTGGTTGGCGGCCACCTCGGTCGCCACGGCCTCGGCCGCATCGTGCACCTCGCCCACGGCGTGGGAGATCTCGTCCAGCGCCCGCGCGGCCGCCACCGCAACGGCTTCGATGCCGTGGACTTTGGACGAGCCCGCCTGCATGGTGCCCGCCACCTGCTGCACCTGATTCCGGATGTGCTTGACGGTCTTGGCCACATCCTCCGCGGCTGACGCGCTCGAGTCGGCCAGGCGGCGCACTTCTTCGGCCACGACGGCAAAGCCCCGGCCGTGCTCGCCGGCTCGCGCGGCCTCGATGGCGGCGTTGAGCGCCAGCAGGTTGGTCTGAGACGAGATCTGCTTGATCAGGTCGATGAACGCCGTGATCGGCTCCGACAGGCGGGCCAGCTCCTGCACCTGCTCGGCGGAGGTGCGCACGACTTCCCGGACGTCGAGGAGGGTCTGGCCGGCGGCCGCCACGTCGCCGCGATGGCGGGC
>DASSMN010000334.1:0-3448 GCA_035688885.1 Gemmatimonadales bacterium | reverse complement strand
GGTAGACGAGCTGCTCGACCCGCTGGCCACGAGCACCGAGCAGAAGATCAGCGCGGCCGACCTCCGCGACCTGCCGGTCAGCTCGCTCGAGGAGGCCGTTGCGCTGAGCGCCGGCAGCGTCGGCACCAGTTACCGGGGCGGGCGCGTCGGCGAAGAGTCGTTCATCCTCGATGGGCTGGGCATCAAGAACCAGCTCGACGCGGCCAGTGGCGGGCTGGGCCTCCATATTCCGCCCGACATGCTGGGTGAAGCCTCGCTGGTCACCAACGGCTTCTCGGCGCGCTACGGGCAGGCGCTGTCCGGGCTGGTCAACGTGGTCACCCTCGACCCCGGCGAGCGCTGGCAAGGCCGGAGCGCCATCGAGACCGACCGGCCGTTCGGCGGCGGCCTCGATCACGGGCTCGATCGCCTGGCGGTTCGGGCAAACGGCCCGATCACCAGGGGCGGTATCGGCCTGGTGGCGGCGGTCGACGTGACGGGACGACTGGATGACGATCCGGTCAACGCGCCGCCACCGGACAATCCGCTCGACCCGCGCAACCAGCAGCCCGACCTCCTGCCCCACAATTCGGGCGAGCAATGGAACGGCGCGGCCAAGCTGGTGGCCCCGCTGTCGTCCAGCACGGTGCTCCGGGTGTTCGGGGTGCACTCCGAGGACCAGCGGCTGCTCTACGATCCGGCCTACAAGTACGCGCTGGACTTTGCGCCGGCCCAGCGGCTCCGAGGCGACCTGGTCAACGGGCACCTGCAGTTCCGCAGCGGCGCCACGTCGAGCTTCCCGGTCATCGTGGACCTCCGGGCCGGCCGCTTCGTGCGGGAATTCGTCCGCGGGCAGCTCGACGGCACGGTGGATTACAAAATCGGCGCGCTCACCGGCTCGCGCTTCCACATCGTGGGCGAGGATGTGGCCCGCGCGCTGTCGCCGAGCCCCGACCCGATCCCGGGCCTGGTGCAGCCGGAGTTGACCGACGCCTCCCCGTGGGGCGTGCCCGCGTTCTTCCTGGCCGGCGGCTCTCGCGGGGACCTGGCCTGGAATCGGTTCGGCGAAAGCCGCCTCCAGCTCGACGCGACCTACGGCGGGATCCGCCGGGTCGACCTCTTCGTCGGCGGCCAGTACGCCGCGCAGCAGGTGCGGACCTACCAGCGGGTGCTCGGCTTCATGCCGTCGGATGACACCGTTCCCCCCCCGGCGGTGTCGGCCTTCTCACCCCGCAGCGTGTCGGGCTACGTCGAGGCCCAGACCCGCATCGCCGACGTCGGCATCACGGCGGGCCTCCGTTACGACGAGTTCGATTCGCGTACCACCGAAGCGACCGTCTCGCGCGGGTCCAGCCGATCGGTGAGCCCCCGGTTCGCCGTTTCCACCGTGCTGCACGGCGCCACGTTCGTGGCGAGCTACGGCCGATTCACCCAGCCGCCCGACTACCAGTTCCTGGTGGACGCGGCCTTCGACGACACCACCCGCACCGGCCGGTTCCGGCGCGGCAACCCGGACCTCGGCTTCGAGCGAGCCACCCAGTACGAGCTCAGCGTGCGGGTCCGTCCCCGCGAAGCGGTGTCGCTCCGTGTCGGCGTCTACGTCAAGCGCCTCGACGGTCTGGTGGCCTCGGTGCCGCTCGGCATCAACCCGGATTCGACCATCTTCGGCAATGCCGACGCCGGCACCACCCGAGGTCTCGAGATCCTGGCCGAGCGCGAGCTCAAGGACGGATTCGGATTCCGAGTGGCGTACACGCTCCAGAGCGCCAAGGCGACCTCCACCGACCCGTTCCTGCTCAACCGGCTCATCGTGGTCGACCCGCTCACCGGCGACACCAGCCGGCCGGCCCGCGCCGAATTTCCGCTCGACTTCGACCAGCGCCACACGCTCACGCTGATCGGTCGCGGCAAGGTGCCCGACGCGGTGGGTCCCCGCCTGCTCGGCGTCCAGCCGCTCGCCGGACTCGAAGGCGCCGTGATTCTCCGGGCGCTTTCGGGCCTGCCGTTCTCGCAGATCGATACCTCCGTCGTCGACACCTTCCCCGGCTCGCCGACCGCCATCGCCGGACTGCCCAATAGCCACCGGCTGCCCTGGACCACGACGGTGGACCTGCTGGTCCGCCGGCCGTTCAAGCTCGGTCGCACCACGGGCGGGGTCTACCTGGACGTGCGGAATCTGCTCAACCATCGAAACGTGGTGGCGGTGCGACGGGACAGCGGGGACCCACGCGCCGACGAGGCGACCATTACCAAGCTGGCGGAGGACGCGTACGCGGCCCACCCCGAGCCGATACCGTATGAATCCTCTCGCTACCGAGCGAGCGCCGACCTGAATCGGGACGGATACCTGGCCAACCGGGAGGAGCTGTTCCCGATGTACGAAGCGGCGGCTCGCGACTACACCCAGCCGCTGTTCGCCTATGGGCCGCCGAGGCTGATGCGGCTGGGGGTCGAGGTGCTGTTCTAGGCCAGCTCCTCCTCCAGCAGCGCCTTGTTGATCGCCATCCCCGCCTCGGCGCCCTCGGCCGCGGCGACGACCACGAACTGCGCCTCCTTCGACGCGTCGCCGCAGACGTAGAGGCCGGGCACGTTGGTCGCCTCGCACTTGCCCGTGGCCACGGCCCCGTGCGCCGTGAAGCGGCAGCCCAGACGCGCCGGCAGCTCCGACGCCTGGCGCTGGCCGGTCGCGAAGAACAGTGCCCGGCGCGGCTCGGGCGCTCCAGCATCGAAGACGATGCGCTCGAGCAGGCCGCCGTTGCCCTCGAGCTGCACGACGCGCTCCTCGCGGATCCGAATGCCGCGAGCGCGAAGCTGGTCCCGGAGTCGGGCCGACAAGCTGGCCGGCCCGTCGGTGCAGACCAGGACGTCCCGGCTCCACACCGACAGGCTCAGAGCCAGCGCCGCTCCGTGCTCCTCGCGCCCATAGCTCGCGATGGGTTGGTCCCGCCATTCCCAGCCATCGCAGTACGGGCAATGGTGCACGCTTCGACCGTAGAAGGCTTCGATGCCCGGGATGGCGGGCAGCTCGTCGATCACCCCGGTGGCCAGCAGCAGCTTCCGGCAGCGGACCTCGCGACCGTCTTCGCACCGCACCACGAATCCGCCGCTCACGGGGACGGCCTCGGTCACCCGGGCCTCGCGAAGCTCGACCGTGTCGTACTGTCGCAGCTCGTCCCGAGCCAGCTCGAGCAGCTTGGATGGCGGAGTTCCGTCCCGCGTGAGAAAACCATGCACCGCGTGCGACCACCGGTTGCGCGGCGCGCCGGTATCGCACACCAGCACGCGCCGCCGACAGCGCCCCAGCATGAGCGCGGCGCTCAGCCCCGCAGGGCCGGCCCCCGCCACCAGGCAGTCATAGCTGTCCGCGTGATCGGGGGCGCGAGACAGGAGGGAGCCGCTATGAAGCGGTGGGAATGTCGCCGGCTTCCATCACCTGCTTGAGCCGGCGGAGGTCGTCCGCGATCTGCCG
>DASSMN010000161.1:0-5275 GCA_035688885.1 Gemmatimonadales bacterium | reverse complement strand
CGACCCGGGCTTGACCGGCAGGAGCTCCAGTCCCGCGCAGTTGGAGCCGACCGGCCAGCCGGTCTCGGTCTGCCACCAGTGGTCGATGACCGGGATCCCGAGCTGGTGATGGGCCCATTCGAGCGTGGGCGGATCGCAGCGCTCGCCGGCCAGGAACAAGGTGCGAAGCTTCGACAGGTCGTAGCGGCGGATGTGCTCGCCCTCGGGGTCGTCGCGCTTGATGGCGCGGAACGCGGTGGGCGCGGTGAAGAAGGCTTGCACCCCGTGCTGCGCGATGACGCGCCAGAACGCGCCGGCGTCGGGCGTGCCCACCGGCTTGCCCTCGTACAGCACCGTGGTGTTCCCGTTGAAGAGCGGGCCGTACACGATGTACGAGTGGCCCACCACCCAGCCCACGTCTGACGCCGCCCAGTACACCTCGCCCGGCTCGACCCCGTAGATGTTCCGCATGCTCCAGGTGAGGGCGACCAGGTGTCCGCCGTTGTCGCGGACGATGCCCTTCGGGTTTCCGGTGGTGCCCGACGTGTAGAGGATGTAGAGCGGATCGGTGGCGAGGACCGGGACGCATTCGACCGGCCGCGCGCCCGCCGCGAGCTCGCGCCAGTCGTAGTCCCGGCCCGGCACCATCGTCGCCTCGAGCTCCGGACGCTGCAGCACGATGCAACAGTCGGGCTTGGCGTCGGCCTGCTCGATCGCCTCGTCGAGCAGCGGCTTGTAGGCGACGACGCGATTGATCTCGATCCCGCACGACGCAGTGAGAATGACCTTGGGCCGAGCGTCGGTGATCCGATCGGCCAGCGAGCTCGCGGCAAATCCGCCGAACACCACCGAGTGGATCGCGCCGATGCGGGCGCAGGCCAGCATCGCGATCACGGCCTCGGGGACCATCGGCATGTAGATCACCACCCGGTCGCCGCGACCGACACCTCTTGCCACCAGCACACCGGCGAAGCGGGCCACCTCGTCGCGCAGCTCGCGGTAGGTGTAGGTCCTGGTTGTGGCCGTGACAGGGCTGTCGTAGATCAGGGCCGCCTGGTCGGCGTGGCCTCCTTCGACGTGGCGGTCGAGCGCGTTGTAGCAGCTGTTGGTCTCGGCGCCGGGGAACCAGCGGTAGAAGGGCGGCCGGGAAGAATCGAGGACGCCGTCCCACCGGCGGTACCAGTGCACCGCCTCCGCGGCCTCGGCCCAGAACCGCTCCGGGTCGGCCTGCCAGCGGGCGTAGACGTCGTGGTAGGAGGTTGGCATCCGTTCAAGCTACGCCTGGGACAGCGGGCGGCCAGAGGGCGCGGAGCCGAGGAAACTGCGCGGCGAACGGCACGGCGGTTTCGGCACCGAGGGCGCGCAGCACGACGGCCCGCTCCCCCCGAAGGGTGAGACGGGCCGTCGACGCGCTGGCTATGCGGAGTCGGAGAATTGACTTCTCCGTTCTTCTTCCCTCGGCCGCCGCTCACCGTTCCGTGTGCGGGTAGGCCTCGCGAGCTCCGTCGTCCATTCCCAGATGGCTTGCGACCATCCGGTTCACCAGTGCGAGCGCTGCAGGTCGGGCCGAATCGCGGATCAACCTCCTGCACGGCACACCGCGGCGCTGCTGCGGTGCGGACGAGACACGCGATTGGTCCCGTCACTCTCGATCGAGGTGATCAGCGCTCGATCGAGGGCACACTATACGACGTCGCTTTCCTGCGCGCAAGAGGGAAAAAGGCTCTCCACGCGAGAGCACATTGCCCACATTTCCACAGCGACAACCAGAGCCGGGATGAGCGGAGGGTAGAGCAGTACGGAGCCGTACGGAGGCGGGAATTTCGTGCTGCTGGCGGATCGACGGTTGGACGCCCACGTGGGCACCGGACGGGCCCTGTCCTGATTCCACAGGCAATTTCGATCTACTGTCGGTCCTCTCATTCGGGAGGCACCGCAGTCCCCACCGGGTCATACGCAGTATTGCCCGATTGCCAGGGAGAACACATGCGCGTCCACGTCCCTTTCACACTCGCCCTCGTTACTGCCCTGCTCGCCTGCGATGACCATCAGGCGGCCCTCGCCCCGGATACGGGAGCGGCGGCCACGGCGCCGACGGTTGCCTTGGCATCGGCCGCGAGCCAGATCGCCAGGCTGCGCCGCCTGGTCGCACCGTTTCGCAACTTCGAGGCGGCGGTGCAAGCCGGCTGGTCCATCCCAGTCACCCCCTGTTGGACCACGGCCGACCTGCCGAGCCAGCCGGGAACCGGCGCGATGGGCTTCCACTGGGGCAACCTGGCGTACATCCAGGACCATGGAGCGGTGAACCTGCTCCAGCCCGAGCTGCTGATGTACGAGCCGGAGAAGAACGGCAGGCTGCGGTTCGTCGGTGTGGAGTACATCGTGCCGTTCACCGACCGGCCGGCGACCGGACCGGCGCCGACCCTGCTGGGCCACGAGTTCTCGCAGGTGCCGGAGGCCGGCGTCTGGGGTCTGCACATCTGGGTGGGACGGGAGAACTCGAGCGGGATGTTCGCGCCCTGGAATCCCAAGGTGAGCTGCGCGAATGCGGGGACCCAGCAGGCGGCCGCGGGGCATCATCACGGGTAGGCCGTACGCGCAAGCGGTAAGCGGTGAGCGCGGACAGACGCCGGGGTACTCTGAGGGAGAGATCCAGCTTCAGGCATCTCGCGGTCCTGCCGCCTTGCCGTCTTACCGTCTTACGCGGTGATGGTTCTCACCGCCCGGTCTGCCGCGCGGACCTACTCTCCGACATGCCCAAGTCCACCACGCGCTCCACCAAGCGGAAAGCTCCCAAGCAGAAAGCTCCGTGGAAGAAGCCGGCACCGGAGCGTAGCGGGCACACCAAGCTGACTTCGGGAGAGAAGTCGAAGGCGCGCCGCGCCGCGAAGCGCGCGGGGCGGCCCTACCCCAACCTGGTCGACAACATGCGCGTGGCCGCCGCCAAGCGCGGCCGGCGCCGGGCCAAGTCAGCCAAACGCACGGCACCGAAGCAGACGCGCTCGTAATGGCACGCTGGTCCGAAAGGAGGCACTCATGACGCCCGCCACAGCCGGAATCGGCACCGAGATCCTTGCGCTGGAGCGCCGCTACTGGGAGGCGATGCAGGCCCGCGACGTCCGGACCGCCGTCTCGCTCACCGACTTTCCGTGTCTCATCGCCGGGGCGAGTGGCGTACGCGCGGTGGACCAGCCGAGCTACGAGAAGATGATGACGGGCGCGTCGTGGCGAATCCACCAGTTCGAGATCGAGGATGGCGCGGAAGTACGGCAGTTGACCGACGACGTGGCGGTGATCGTGTATCGGATACGGGAAGAGATGACCGTGGACGGCAACCCGGTCACCCTTCGCGCGGCCGACAGCAGCGTGTGGGTCCGGCGGGACGCCGGGTGGCGCTGCGCGGCACACACCGAAGCCGTCGCCGGCGACGGGTTCGGGCGGAGCCAGTCTTCGACCTGAGGTCATCGCCTGTCCGGTTTCCCACCCGTATTTCGAATCACCGGCACAGACCGTACGACACCAGCCCGGAGCCTCCCATGTCCCCCGCGGAGCAGCGGTATCCGCGTCAATGAGGCGCAACCCTGAGCTGCTCACGCGGCTCCGGAGCCTGCTCGATCAGGCGCTCGAGCTCGGCCCGGCCGAGCTCGAAGCGTTCCTCCTGCGGCTGGCCCGCGATGCGCCGGATGACGCCCGCGAGCTCGCCGCCCTGCTGGCCGCCGAGCCCGAGCTGGACGCCATCCGTTTCCTCTCCAGCTCCCTGTCGCCAAGGCCGCCGACGAACGCCCCGCAGCCGCCGGGCGGTCAGGCCAGCGGCGCACCGGGCTGAGGTGTCGCGCTCGCGCCACGCGGGCGGACAGGGCGGTTTTGACGTGCCTTCGCTCGCTCCGTATGTTCCGCCTGGACCCTTCGGCAGCTTCCCACTCATCGGTTCAACAGCGAGAGCAACGCGCGGTGCCACCTGACGCCTCGATCGGCGAGCTGATTCGTACGGCCCAGAGCGGCGATCCGCAGGCCGCCGACGCGCTGTTCGCGACGCTGTACGACGAGCTGCACGGTATCGCGGAGCGCCAGCTTCGTCGCGGCGCGCCGGGGATCACCCTTGGCACGACCACGCTGCTGCACGAGGCTTACCTCAACATCGCGGAGCGCGAAGGGCTCGAGTTCGCGAGCCGGGCGCACTTCCTCGGCTATGCCGCGCGCGCGATGCGCGGGCTCACCATCGATTACGTGCGGCGGAAACAGGCCCGGAAACGGGGCGGCGAGTTCCACATCACCGCGGTGGGCCCCGAGCCGGCTGACGGCGGCGGACGGGTCGAGCCGCTCGAGCAGCTGAGCGCGGCGCTCGACGCCCTGGCCGCGAGCGAGCCCGACCTGGCCCAGCTGGTGGACCTGCACTTCTTCTGCGGCTTCTCCTTCGCCGAGCTGGCGGAGCTCCGGGGCGTGTCCGAGCGCACGATCGGCCGGCAATGGCGGGGCGCCCGCCTCCTGCTCCACCGCGCCATTCAGGATCTGTAGCCGTGTCCGACTCGAATCGGCTTCGCGTGCTCCTGGACCGGGCGCTCGAGCTGGAGGCCGGAGAGCGCGCCGCCTGGCTGGCGGAGCTCGGTCGAACCGACCCCGCCAACGCGGCGGAGATCGAGCGGCTGCTGGCCGCGGAGCCCGAGCTGGACGAGCGGCGATTCCTGGACGCCGGCGCGAGCCCGCTCGGCGAGGCGCTGCCGGCCTCCGGACCGATTGCCGCCCCCGCGCTTGCCGGCTGGCAGCTGGGCGGGTGGACCTTGGAGCGGCCGCTGGGCCAGGGCGGCATGGGCACGGTGTGGCTGGCCCGCCGGAGCGACGGACGGTTCACCGGCGCTGCCGCGGTCAAGCTGCTCAACCTGGCCCTGCTCGATCGGATCGGAACCGCGCGCTTTCAGCGCGAAGGCACGGTGCTCGCGCGGCTCAACCACCCCCACATCGCCAAGCTGTTCGATGCCGGCGTCACGCCCGCCGGCCAGCCATACCTGGTGCTCGAGTACGTCGAGGGCCAGCGGCTGGACCGCTGGTGCGAGGAGCGGCGGCTCGGCCCCGAGGCCCGGCTGCGCCTGTTCCTCGACATCCTGGAGGCCGTCGGTCACGCGCACGCCAACCTGATCGTCCACCGCGACCTCAAGCCCTCGAACATTCTCGTGACATCGGCCGGGGTCGTGAAGCTGCTCGATTTCGGCATCGCCAAGCTGATCGAGGACGACGGTGAAGGTGGCAGCACCACCCTCACCGAGGGCGTCGAGGGGCGCGCGTTCACCCCGGAGTTCGC
>DASSMN010000114.1:0-5705 GCA_035688885.1 Gemmatimonadales bacterium | reverse complement strand
CGCCCGCGGTCCGCGGCGCAGCACCACCGGCGGGCGGAGCGGCTCACCAGCACGCTGGCCGCCCTCGGGCCCACGTTCATCAAGCTGGCCCAGGTGTTCGCCGCGCGGGCGGACATCCTCCCCGAGCCCTATCTCTCCGTGATCGGCACGCTGACCGATCAGGTGCCGCCCCTGCCGCCGGGCGTCGCCCAGCGAGTGGTGCGCGAGGAGCTGGGCCGCGACGTGGCCCAGGTGTTCGAGCGGTTCGATCCCGAGCCGCTGGCCGCGGCCTCCCTGGGGCAGGTCCATCGGGCGTCCTACGGCGGCCACGAGGTGGTGGTGAAGGTGCTCCGGCCGGGTGTCGAGGCCACCGTGGCGGAGGACCTGGACGTGTCGTTCCGGGTGCTCTTCCTGCTCAACGTCCTGTTCCCCAATCACCATACGCGGGCCATCACCGCCATCGTGAGCGAGTTCGCCAAGCGGATCCGCGACGAGCTGGATTTTCGCGAGGAGGCGCGCAACGCGGCGACGCTGCGGCGGAACTTCCAGGCCGAGCCGCGGATCGTGGTGCCGGCCGTCGTCACCGCGCTGGTGACCCGCCGGGTCCTGGTGCTGGAGTACGTCGAGGGCACTCGCATCGACCGCCTGCAGGAGCGGCTCGGCTCGGGCGAGCTCGATCTGCACCGGCTGCTCGAGACCGTGGTGGACGCCTACATCCGGATGATGCTGGAGGACGGCGTGTTTCACGCCGATCCCCACGCCGGCAACCTGCTGGTCGATGCCAGCGGCCGGTTGGTGCTGCTGGATTTCGGCATGGTGCTGGAAGTGGATCGTGAGACCCGGCGCCGGCTGGTCGAGACGGTGCTCGCGGCGGCCCGGCAGGATGTGGAGGGCGTGATCAACGGGTTCTACGAGCTGGGCATCCTCGACCCCGACGTCGACCGGGGCACCGTGCGCGACGCGGCCCGCAGCCTCATGGCCGTGTCGCTCCGCGACGACGTCTCACCGCGCCAGATCCAGCGGCTGGTGGAGCAGGTGCTGCAGACGTTCTACGAGTGGCCGCTGATGCTCCCGTCCAACCTGGTCTACTTCGGGCGCGCGGGCGTCCTGGTCGAGGGGATCGGCCTCCGGTACGACCCCAACTTCAACGCGCTGGCGCTGGCGCGGCCGGTCCTCGACCGCGCGGCCACCCGGCTGATTCGCGGCACGCTGGAGCAGGACCCGCGCACCCGGGTGGCCGACTGGACCCAGGAGGCGCTCACCACGGTGCGCACGCTCCGGGATCTGGTGCGCCGGGTGGAGCGGGACGAGCTGAGGGTCCGCTGGCATCCCCGGGACGCGCTCGAGCTGCAGCGCTTTCTGGCGCAGCAGATGCGCCGCGTGCTCCTGGCGATCTTCGCCTTCACCGTCGCCATCATCACCAGCATCCTGTTCGCGGCCACGCGCCGGCTCGAGATCCTCGCCGTGGGGCTGGTCATCGCATTCGGGATGTTTCTCGTGATCTTCCTGCTCCCGACCCACCTGTTCCAGAATCCGCTTCGGTTTCGAAAGAACTGGCCCCCGCGTTGAGGACGGCGCGGTACCGGTCGCGCCAGCTCCGGAGCGAGTCGGTGGAGAGCTCGTCGAGCGTGCGCGAGACGGCCGCCACCGCCGTCATGGCCTGCGCCAGGCGCTGACGCTCGTCCGCGGTGGCGGCGCCGGCATCCTGCTCGGCCAGCGAGAATACCACGATCTGCAGGTGATTGTTGATCCGGTCGCGGAGCAGGGCCTGCACTTCGGCGATGAGCTGCTGGCGAACCGCCCGGGCGCGGCGGCGGAGCACCCACAGCAGCGCGCCCTGGAGGACGCAGGCCGCCAGCGCCGCGCCGGCCAGCTCCTGCGTGTCGGTGCCGAGCTCCAGCGCGAGGGGAAGGAGCAGCGCCAGGCCCACCGAGACCGCCACGAGGTACAGCTCGACGTATGCCGCGACGTGCGCCTCGAGCCGCCGCCAGGGCACGCGTTGCCGGGAAGGAAGGCGCCCCCCCGGAGGGAGGGGCGCCCGAGGTGCGGAGGTGGTGCCCGTCAGGCCGACTTGAGCTTGACCAGCACGCTGTCGCTGAGCCGGCCGGTCACCGGAAGTTTGTTCTGCTTCTGGTACTCCCGGAGCGCCTTGCGGGTATCGGCGTTCATGATCCCGCTGGTCTTGCCCTTGTACAGCCCGGCCTTCGTGAGGCCCTCCTGGGCCTGCTTGATGTCGTCCTTGGTCCATGCGGCATGCCGGGTAGCGGTGCTCTTCTTGGTGGCGCTGGCCGACGTGGTGGCCGCCTTCTTGGTCGAATCCTGCTTCACGTGCACCGCCGAGCTCTGACTCATGGCCGGCTTGGTGGCCGGCTGCTGACTCGTGGACTGGGCGGCCAGAGCGCTCGCCGACAGCGTGAGGGCGGTCAGGGCAGCGGCAAGAGAAAACGTGCGCATCGGTAGTACCTCCTGGGGAGTACGTCGCGGTGTCCGGAATGGAACCACGGGAACGCACCCCCAAAGGGCAAGCGATGTGCCACCGGTGAATCCGCCGTATGGCGCGCCACGGCCGAGATACCAGCGGATACACCCGCCCTCCAACCGCCGTTGGCGCGCCAGTCTGACCTTTCGCGGCCAGAGTGACTCGGCTCAGTCGAAGCGCCGGGGCAGATTCCACCGGAGAATCATCCGGCTGAGCGTGCGGCGACTGATCCCCAGGACGCGCGACGTGTCGTCCCGGTTGCCCCGCATCGCTCCCAGCACTCGGAGGACGTGCTCCCGGTCGACCTCGTCCAGTGACCGGAGCGGACCAGCCGCGGGCTCGGCCATTGGCGTGGGCGGCACGGCCACGCCGCGCGGTGCGCGCACCTCGGGCGGCAGGTGCTCCGGTCCGATCACGTCCTGCTCGGCCAGCAGCATGGCGCGCTCGAGCACGTTCTGGAGCTCGCGGATGTTGCCGGGCCAGTCGTAGGCCAGCAGCCGTCGCTGGGCCTCGGGATCGACCGCCACCGGCCCGCGCCCGTGCCGCGCGGCCAGCTCGCGCAGGAAATGGTCGATCAGCAGCGGAATGTCCTGCGGGCGGGCCCGGAGCGGCGGCAGCGTGAGGGTGACGACGTTGAGCCGGTAGTACAGATCTTCACGGAACTTCCCCTGGCGGACCAGCTCGGGGAGGTCGCGGTGAGTGGCCGCGAGCACACGCACGTCCACCCGTACCGGCGTCTCGGAGCCGACCGGCACGATCTCGTGTTCCTGGAGCGCACGCAGCAGGCGCGCCTGCAGGGCGGGGGAGATGTCCCCGATCTCGTCGAGGAACAGGGTGCCGTGGTCGGCCTCGCGGAACAGCCCGGGGCGTGCGTTCCCCGCGCCGGTAAAGGCGCCCCGCACGTGCCCGAACAGCTCGCTCTCGAGCAGGCCTTCGGCCAGCGCCGAACAGTTGACCGCCACGAACCGCCGGTCGGCGCGCTCGGAGAAATGGTGGATGGTCCGGGCCACCAGCTCCTTGCCGGTGCCGGTCTCGCCCAGCACGAGCACGGTGGCCTGGGATGGCGCGACCCGGGCCAGCGTCTTCATCACCTCGATGATGGCAGGACTGTGCCCCACCAGCGCCGGACCGGCCGAGCGGCCGTTGGTGGCCACCTCCGGCGTCTCGCGGCTGTCGCGCCGCACGCCGGCCAGGCGCCGCCGCCCGAGCGAGCGGGTCAGGGTCTCGCGGAGCGCGGCCAGGTCGTAAGGCTTGCTGATGAAATCGTAGGCGCCGGCTCGGATGGCCTCACCCGCCGCGCCGGCATCACCGAACGCGGTCAGCACCAGGACCAGCGCCGCCGGGTCGCGCTCCCGGAGGCTCCGGAGCAGCTCGAGGCCGCTCTTGCCCGGCATCCGGAGATCGGTCAGCACCGCGTCGAAAGGACCGTTGTCCGCGACCTTGGCCAGGGCCTCGTCGGCTGAAAGGGCGGAAACGACATCGTACGCCTCGCGTTCGAGCACTTCGGCGAGGAGCCGGCAGGACTCTTCGTCGTCGTCCACGAGCAGCAGGCGGGCATGGGTAACGGTCGGCGCGGTCATGCGAGCTCCTCGATCGGTAAAGTGAGGCGCCAGCGAACGCCGCGGGCGCTGGGAACATGGACCAGGTCGCCGCCCAGCATGCGGGCGAGGCGCCGGCTGACCGCGAGGCCAAGGCCGGAGCCGAGCGGACCTTTGGTGGTCGCAAACGGGCGAAACAGGTTCGATTCGGCCTCGGCGTCGAGCCCGGGGCCGTCGTCCTGGACGTCGATATAGGCGTGATGATCGGCCAGGCCGGTGGCGATGGTGACGGTGCCGCCGGCGTGCAGCGCCTCGACCGAGTTCTTGAGCAGGTTGAGCAGGATCTGCTCGACCATCGCCGGGTCGCAGGTGGCCAGCACCGGGCGGCCACCGTCGAGCGTGAGCTCGGTGTTGACCCCGGCGTCGGTAAACGATGGCTCGAGGAACCGGGACATCCGCACCGCGATTTCGTTCAGGTCCTGGCGCCGGACCAGCGGCCGCGGCCACGCTCCGCGGTTAAGACCCGCGCGGACGATGCCGGCCACCCGATCCACCTGGGCCAGCAGCAGCCGCACCCGCTCGACGCCCTTGGCGTCCTGCTGGTGCTCGAAGTCGTCCCGCAGGAGCTGCAGATGCCCGCTCACGGTGTTGAGCGGGGTGCCGATTTCGTGCGCGAACACGGCGGCGGTCTCGTGCATCAGCGCCAGACGATCGAGGCCGCGGGCGCGCTCCTCCAGCGTGAGGAGCATCGCGCGGGCGGCGCTTTCCCGCTCGCGCGCGGACAGCGCCTCGCGCATCCGATTGTAGCGGCGGGTGAGCTCCCGGAACTCGCGGGGGCCGATCTCGGTGGCCGCGGGCGCGCCGGTGGCGCCCCCGTGCGCGGCGGCCATCGCCGTGCCCAGCGCCGCGAGGGGACGTCCCACCCAGCGCGCCGTCAGCACCGCCACGAACAGCGCGACCAACAGGGCGGAGATGAGCGCCAGCAGATATCCCCGCCGCCGCTCGAGCCGGGCCCAGTCTACCAGCCGCTGAGTCGATACCTGGACGTCGAGCACGCCGTACATCCGCGGCACGCCCAGGGGGATCGCCACCTCCCACCCGGGCGACGGGCCCTGGTGGAGCATGACTTCGGTAGTCCGATGGGCCATGGCGGCGTACGCGGTCGGGTTGGCGGGCACGGTGTCCGAAGCGGGACTCGCGGCGACCGGTTCCAGCCGCGACGCGCGGATGAGGTAGACGATGGCCTGCGAGTCACTGGTGCGGTGGCGGGCCCAGCCTTCGAGGCCCTGCGCCAGGCTGGCGGAATCGCCGTGGGGCGAGCTCCGCATCAGCAGCGAGGCCAGGGTGTTGGCCAGCGCGACGGTCTCGAGTCGAAAGTCCTCCAGCCGGGTACGCCCCGACCACCACAGGGCGATCTCGGTCGCACCGGTCACGAGCAGCACGGCCATCACGGCCGTGAGCACCGCCAGTCGCCGGGGAAGACCCATCGGCATCATTGGACTGTGGATTTGGACATGGCGCTCGAGCCGCGGCCAGGGGCGGCCCACATCCACTCCAGACGAGGCGACCTCGCCGAGTGGCGACCCCCGAGGAGTCGGGTTCGAATTGTCGTGGGCCGGCTGGCGGCCCTCGAGCCCGCGTCCAACGCGACGACCGGCATCGTACGCCGTCTGCAAAGGCCGACCTCCGCTGGGCGAACGCCCGCTGAA
>DASSMN010000163.1:0-5205 GCA_035688885.1 Gemmatimonadales bacterium | reverse complement strand
CCTCAGCACCCACATCGGCGACGGCACGAAGCTGTCCTTCAACAACACCTATACCCGCTCCGCCGACAACGAAGCGACGATCCTGGACGGGGACAACGAGGAGTTCTCCCAGTTCAATCCGCTGGCGCTGGCACGGCTGGACTTCGTGGAGCGGGCGGTGCGGTCGAACCAGGTGCAGGGCGAGCACCTGTTCGGCGAAAAGCAGATGCTCAACTGGTCGGTGACCAACAACGGAGTGGACCGCAACGAGCCGGACCGGTCCGACGTGGGCTATATGGCCAAACCCGACGCCACTGGTCAGTTGCAGCCGGCCACCTGGGTAGGGCAGCCCCGCTTCGCCACCCGCACCTTCAGTGACCTGCACGAGACCAGCTGGGACCTCGGCGCCAACTATCGGCTGTTCCTCGGCTCGCCCGCGACGCCCGTGGCGCTCAAACTGGGCGGCGCCTTCCGGGACACCGACCGCGACGCCGACACCCGAGCGTACGACCTCTACAGCGTGGTCCTTACCAACGCGGAGAAGTCGGTCAAGCCGGAAGACCTCTTTACCACGACCAACATCGACGACAGCGACTTCATCCTCAACGCGAACGCCAATGGCGGACGATACACCGCCGCGGAGAAGATCACGGCGGGGTACGCCCAGGTGGAGGTGCCGGTGACTGGCCGGCTCCAGCTCATCGGCGGCGCCCGGGTCGAGGAGTGGCATCTGGATGTCGACGCGCTGACGACCCAGGGTGCCCCATCGGAGTCCCGCCGCCGCAATACCGACATCCTGCCCGCGGTGGCGCTGACCTACCGGCTGACGCCCGACCAGAACCTCCGGCTGTCGGCGACGCAGACCCTTTCCCGGCCGGAATACCGCGAGCTCGCGCCGATCGCCTACTTCGAGCAGGTGGGCCTGGCGACCACGATCGGCAACCCGGACCTGCAGCGGGCGCTGATCCAGAACTACGACCTCCGCTGGGAATGGTTCCCCCATGCCGGCGAGGTGCTGAGCTTCGGCGTCTTCGCCAAGACGTTCACCGACCCGATCGAGAAGGTCATCATCCAGTCGACCGGCACCAACATGCTGAGCTTCGTGAACGCGGACGCGGCTCACAACTACGGTGCCGAGGTCGAGGTACGGAGCGGGCTGGGGTTCCTGGCCCGCGGGCTCGAGTCGTTCAACGTCTTCGCCAACACCACCCTGATGACCAGCGACATCACCCCGGGCAACGAGGGGATCTCCGCGCTCACCAACGCCAACCGGCCGATGGTGGGGCAGTCGGAGTACGTGGTCAACGGCGGTCTTGGATATGGCAGCCGGTCGGGCTCGTGGGCGGCCACCCTGCTGTACAACGTCGCGGGGCGGCGGATTCTCGAGGCCGGCTCGGGCGGCCTGCCCGATGCGTACGAGGAGCCCCGCCACCTGGTGGATGCGTCACTGCAGGTGCCGGTGACCTCGACCTTCAACCTCAAGCTCGACGCCAAGAACCTGTTGGACTCGCCCTATCGGATGACCCAGGGCGGGGTCCTGCGCACCCGCTATCTCACCGGCCGGGTGTACGAGGTGGCGCTCTCATGGCGCCGCTAGGGCCGATTGACGCGATTGTGACAACCACGTGCGCTGACCGAAACGGGCCGGCGCACCTTTGGCCACGAGCACTACGCAGCACTACTCACTCAACTTCTCAGAGGGAACGATGATGCCGACCCGTATGCGCTTCAGCTGGGTCTGGGCGATCGCCGTGGCGGGCACACTGGCCGCCTGCAGCGACAATAACGACGGCGGGAACGGACCGACGCCGGTGGATCCGCCCACCGGCCTGGCCGTGGAACAGGCCGGCGCCGATGGCGCCACGGTGTCCTGGACCGCGGCGACCGGCGCGACCGGCTACCTGGTGCAGCGAGCCGGGTCGGACGATCCGGGCAACTACGCCACCCTGGGCGGCGGTGTGGTGACCGGCACCAGCTTCGACGACACCGGCCTCGCGGACGGCATCGAGTACAGCTACCAGGTCGCCTCGGTCTCGGCCACCGACACCAGCGCCTTCACCAGCGCGGTCACCTTCACCCTCGGCCAGGCGGGCGAGGCGGTGGACACCATTTCCGCAGACATCACCACCAGCCGGACGCTGTTCGCGGATACGCTCTACGTGCTGAGCGGCTACATCAAGGTCCAGAACGGCGCGACGCTGACCATCGAGGCCGGCACCAAGATCGTGGGCGACTCCGCGGCCGCAGCCGTCGGCAGCTCGCTCTGGATCCTCCGCGGCGCCAAGATCGAGGCCAACGGGACGGCGGCGGCCCCCATCGTCTTCACCTCCATGCGGGCGGCGGGCGATCGGAAGCCCGGCGACTGGGGCGGGATCATCATCATCGGCAACGGCATCATCAACCGCACCGGGGCGAACATCCAGACCGAGGGCGGGGCGGCTGGTGAATCGGAGAACTACGCGGGCGGCAACGACAACACCGACGACAGCGGCACCCTGCGCTACGTCCGCATCGAGTTCGCCGGGTTCGACGTATCCAACGGCGCCGGGCAGGAGCTGAACTCGCTCTCGAGCTACGCCGTCGGCAGCGGCACCACCTACGAATACCTCGAGAGCATGGCCGGCCTGGACGACTCGTTCGAGTACTGGGGCGGCGCGGTGGACGGCCGGTATCTCGTCTCCTACAACTCGGGCGACGATCACTTTGACTGGACGGAAGGTTACCGGGGTCGCAACCAGTTCCTGATCGCGTTCCAGAACGAGCGGCTCATCCCGGCTCCAGGGACCGGCGTCGTGTCGGCCGACCCCCGCGGCTTCGAGGGCGACGGCTGCGATCCGGCCGTGGCGGGCTGCGTCCTGGCCGAGGACGCCACGACCAGCGCACCCTACTCCATGCCGGTGTGGGCCAACTTCACCATGGTGGGCCCGGCCCCGGTCACCGGTTGGCCGGACGACGGCAACGGCGCGGTGCTGCGGCGCGGCACCGGTGGCACCCTGTTCAACGGCGTGATGGGGCGGTGGAAGGGCATCGCGCTCAACATCCGGGACGCCTGGACCGACTCGCTGTTCGAGCAGCGCGACTCGCTCAACATCGCCAACCTGGTCCTGGCCGGAAACGGGTTCAACTACGACACGGCCGGCGCCGGCTTCGCCCAGGAAGGGAAGTTCGGGGCGGCCAATGCCATCCAGGCGTTCGACGCCAGCACCGACGTCGCGACCCTGATCGGCATCAACATCACGCCGACGTCGCTCGACTGGACCCCGGCGGCGGGCACGCCGGTCGACGGCACCGGCAGCGCGCAGGTGCCGGCCCACTTCACTGCCCGCACCGCGAACTTCTTCGGCGGACAGATGGAGCAGACCGACTACATCGGCGCCGCGGCGCCGGGTGGCGCCAAGTGGTGGGACGGCTGGACGAATTACGAGATCAACTGAACCACGACATTCGGACGGCCCGGTCGGCACCCATGGTGTCGGCCGGGCCGTACCGCGAGGAGTCGCATCGATGACGTCGTACCGAAGGTTCGTAGTCGGGGCCGGCCTGGCAGTGGTACTGGCAGGCTGCCAGGCCCAGCCGAAGCCCGCAGCGCAGCGCGAGGCCGTAAAGCCGCCGCACACGCCCACCCACGTCGACAGCGCGGTGCCCCGTGAGGTCGCTCTTGCGCGCTTCCAGCAGGCGAGCCAGCGAGCCACGGCGCTCGAGGGCGGGGCACCGAGCCGGGATGCGCTGGTCCGCGCGTTCGTGCGAGCGCTGGAGACCAAGGACACCGCTTCGCTCCGCCGGCTGGTGATCTCCCGCGGGGAGTTCGCCTACCTCTATTACCCGACCAGCGCGCAGGGACTTCCACCCTACAGCCTGAGTCCAGATCTCTACTGGTTCATGACCGTGCAGCAGTCCAACCGCGGCGTGTACCACCTGGTGAACGAGTTGGGCGGGAAGCACCTCCCCTATGCGGGCTACCACTGTCAGGGTGATTCGACGGTCGAGGGGGAGAACACGCTGTGGGGGCCCTGTCTGATCTACACCCTCCAGCATGGGGGCGACACGCTCTCCCAGCGCCTCTTCGGTCCGATCGTGGCCCGCGGGGGGCAGTACAAGTTCCTGAGCTACAGCAACAAGCTCTGAGGTCTCAGCCCGCCAGCAGGGCCGCGACGGTGCCGAACGCCACGAGCTGGCCCACGACCACGTCGCTGGGGTAGTGCACGCCCAGGCGCACGCGGGAGAACCCGACCGCCGCCGCGAGCAGGAGGAGGAGCGGCGCCCACGCGGGAAGCACGACGGCGTAGGCCAGCGCCACCGCCATGGCGGCCGTGGCGTGCCCCGAGGGGAAGGAGAACCGGTCGGGCTCCCGCACCAGCGCCCGCCCCGGCAGCAGCCGCGAAGGCCGTCCGCGTCCGGCGGTGCGCTTCATGAGCTGGACGATCAGGTGCGAGAGGACCAGCGACACGGCGGCCAGACGCGAGGCCCGGCGCAGCTCGCCGCCGGCAAGCGACGGGAGCACCGCCGCCAGGATGCTGGTGGTCGTGCTCCCGAGATGCGTCACGCCCGCCCACGCCGTCCGGAAGCGGGGCGGAGCCGTCGGATCGATCGCGCAGCGCATCAGGAGCGCCCGATCGTGCGCGCCGAACCGGTCCACGAGCCGGGTCAGCAGCGGTGCGGTCATGAGGATACCGAACGCTAGGGCGGCGCTGCCACCCGCCCGCCTCGGTTCGGGCACGGCCGCGTAACGCCTCCGAGGCCCCCCTCGGCGGGATCGAGACCTGCCGGTCACCATCCCGTGACCCGCCAGCGGCACCTTGCCCGCACCCGCTCCCCGGAAGCGCTCATGCGCGTGCTGTATTGCACCGACACTTACCCGCCGCAGGTCAACGGTGTGTCCATCGTGACCGCGCAATCCGTCACCGGCTTGCTCCGGCGAGGGTGGGAGTGCGCGGTGCTGGCGCCACGCTACCCGGCGGAGACCCATGCCGCGTGGGGGGACGGCGAGGGGGGCGGAGGCCCGGCGCCGCTGGCGGACTTCCCCAGCTTCGCCCTCCCCGGCTACCCCGAGATCCGCATCGCTCTCCCCCGCGCCCACCACGTCGATCGTCTCATTCGGGAGTTCGAGCCGGACCTGGTCCACAGCGAGACCGAGTTCGGCATCGGACGCGCGGGGCAGGCGGCCGCCCGGCGAGCCGGGATTCCCACGGTCTCCAGCTACCACACCGACTTTTCCCGCTACGCCGA
>DASSMN010000381.1:0-2062 GCA_035688885.1 Gemmatimonadales bacterium | reverse complement strand
GAGGATTCGGTGTGGTGTACCGCGCCCGGGACGTGCGGCTGCGCCGGGATGTCGCCGTCAAGCTGCTGCGCCGGGAGCTGGTGGCCGGCGAAGGCTTCGTGGAGCGGTTCGAGCGCGAGGCGCAGGCCCTCGCCGCACTGCGCCACCCCAACATCGTTCCGGTCTACGCGATCGGCGACCAGGGTGAGCTGATCTATCTCATCATGCCCTTCGTCGAGGGCGTCACCCTCACCGACTATCTCCGCGAGCACAAGCGCCTGGCCCTGGACGAAGCCGCTCGCATCCTGCGGGCGGTCGGCGGCGCCCTCACGGCCGCGCACGGCGTGGGCCTCGTCCATCGCGACATCAAGCCGGACAACATCATGCTGGAGGGGCCGAAGCGTCACCCGCTGCTCATGGATTTCGGGATCGCGAAGACCGGGCAGACGGGTGGCGGTGTCGGCCTCACCTCCACGGGCATGGTGCTGGGAACGCCGCTGTACATGAGCCCGGAGCAGGCCAAGGCGGATCCGGCCGTGGATGCGCGCTCGGACATCTACTCCCTCGGCATCCTCGCCTATCAGTTGTTCACCGGAGAGCTCCCGTTCAACGGCGATTCGATCTACGCCGTGCTGAACCAGCACCTGACGACCCCGGTTCCCGAACCGCGCACCCTGCGGCCCGAGATTCCCGCGCAGGTTTCGGCCGCGCTGCGCCGGGCGATGGCGAAGCAACCGGCCGAGCGCTTTCAGCACGTCGAAGAATTCATCGAAGCGCTCGAGGGGCGCGTCGGCGCCGCCACGCCCCGGCAGTGGGCCCTGCCTGGAAGCCGGACGCTCGTGACCGCGCTGCTCGGCGGTGCGCTCCTGGCCCTGGCCGCGGTCGTGCTCTGGAAGGGCTCGCAGCCGGTGGCGCGCGCACCCGTCCACGCGGAGCTCCGCGCGCAGGGCGTGTGGCTCCGGCTGGGGGTCGCGACGGCGCCGTGGGACCGCGCGCTGACCCTGGGATCCCTCGGGATCTCGGGGCTCGAGGGAGTCTCGCTTCCCGCCCAGGACAAGAACCCGGCGCGCACCGTCGCCACGCCGACCTTGTACCTCAAGGCGGTTCACCCGGATTCCGGCGGGATCAGCATCGACCCGATTCGCCTCCCGGCGGGCAGCCTGATCGCCGTGCGAACCACCGGGTCCGCCGGCCTGGTGCAGCTGACCATCGGAGACTCGCTCCCGCCCATCCCAGTATCGGTGAGCGGACCGATCGTCGTGAGTTTGCCGGACCAGCCGGGGGACACGATTCCGTTCCGCATCGATCAGATCCAGCTGGCGGCGCCCCGCGGGGCGCTCGATTTCGAGCTGGGCTTCGAGAACGTGGGGCCGGCGCGTCCCCTGGTCCCCCTCGAGGTCATCGGCGTGAGCTTCCAGGACGTCAATCGGTTCCGCGACGAGGAGCAGGCCAGCGATCAGGCGGTGTCGACCATCGACAGCGGCACATTCGGACTCGGCTTCGGCAAGCGGGCCGCCCATACCCTGACGAAGGGGGAGGACCTGCCGCTGCACGGCTTCCGCGGCGCGATCCGCGACGTCGCGGTCGACTCCCAATTCGTGGCCCTCACGCTCGAGGGCACCGTCGATTCCCTGCCCGCTTCGCTCGGCTCGATCCCGAGCAAGCTGCAAGTCTTCTGGTCGGCGCATCCCGCGGCCTCGGGCGGCGCCGGCCTCGTCTATCTCGCGTTGTTTGTTCTGGTCGGGCTCTATTGGAAGAGGGGCGTACGATGAGAGCAGTTGCCGGCCTGGCGTTGGTCACTGTCGCGGCCGCCCCGCTGGCGGGCCAGCGGATGTCACGCATGCCCGTCGAGGCCGCCAACCTGGTGGTCCAGGTGCTGGCCAGCGGGGGGGATGACGAGGAGGTCGGGGCCGGTATCGTGGTCGCGGCATCCAATCGCGTCGTCATCGCGACCGCGGCCCACGTGGTCCGCGCGGCCCAGCAAGGCGGAACCGTCCGGGTGGTGTTCCAGTTCGCTCGCAACGACACCGTCGAAGCGAAGATCGAACAACTGGACCGCGAGCTCGACCTGGCGGTGCTGAGC
>DASSMN010000132.1:0-7615 GCA_035688885.1 Gemmatimonadales bacterium | reverse complement strand
TGATCGCGCGGTTGAGCACGGTGGTCGCGTCGAGGTGGGCGAACGCGGTCGCCGGCGCCGGGTCGGTCAGGTCGTCGGCGGGCACGTAGATCGCCTGCACCGAGGTGATCGAGCCGTTGCGCGTCGACGTGATGCGCTCCTGGAGACCACCCATCTCGGTCGACAGCGTCGGCTGATAACCGACGGCGCTCGGGATGCGGCCGAGGAGTGCCGACACCTCGGAGCCCGCCTGCGTGAAGCGGAAGATGTTGTCGATGAACAGGAGGAGGTCCTGCTTCATCTCGTCGCGGAAGTACTCGGCGACGGTGAGGGCCGACAACCCGACGCGCTGGCGCGCACCCGGCGGCTCGTTCATCTGACCGAACACGAGCGCGGTCTTCGAGAGCACCGACGAGCCGTCGAACAGCTTCGCGTCCTTGAGCTCGTGGAAGAGGTCGTTGCCTTCGCGCGTGCGCTCGCCGACGCCTGCGAAGCAGGACACACCACCGTGCGCCTTCGCGACGTTGTTGATGAGCTCCATGATGAGCACGGTCTTGCCCACGCCGGCGCCGCCGAACAGGCCGATCTTGCCGCCCTTGCGGTACGGGGCGAGCAGGTCGATGACCTTGATGCCGGTCTCGAAGATCTCGACCTTGGTGCTCTGCTCGACGAAGGCGGGAGCGGCATTGTGGATCGGATCGTAGAGCTTGGCGACGATCTTGGGACCGGAGTCGACCGCCTCGCCGATCACGGCCCCCGTGGGTGAGGCGCCCTTGGGCCGGATCCTCAACGTGCTGGGCGAGCCGGTGGACGGCGGGACGCCGCTGCCGGCCGACACGCCGCGATGGCCCATCCACCGCGAGACGCCCAAGTTCACCGACCTCGAGCCCAAGACCGAGATCTTCGAGACCGGCATCAAGGTCATCGACCTGATCGCCCCCTTTGTGAAGGGCGGCAAGATCGGCCTGTTCGGCGGCGCCGGCGTGGGCAAGACGGTCGTCATCCAGGAGCTGATCAACAACGTGGCCAAGGGGCACGGCGGCAAGTCGGTGTTCTGCGGGGTGGGCGAGCGGACCCGCGAGGGGAACGACCTCTACCTCGAGTTCGAGGAGGCCGGCATCCTCGAGAACGTTGCGCTCATCTACGGCCAGATGAACGAGCCGCCGGGCGCGCGCCTTCGCGTGGGCCTCACTGGCCTCACCGTCGCCGAGTACTTCCGCGACGTCGAAGGCCAGGACGTGCTGCTCTTCATCGACAACATCTTCCGGTTCACCCAGGCGGGCTCCGAGGTGTCGGCGCTCCTGGGTCGGATGCCGAGCGCGGTGGGGTACCAGCCGACGCTGGCCACCGAAATGGGCGACCTGCAGGAGCGGATCACCTCGACCACCAAGGGCTCGATCACCTCGGTGCAGGCCATCTACGTGCCGGCCGACGACCTGACCGACCCGGCGCCGGCGACCGCCTTCGCGCACCTCGACGCGACGGTCGTCTTGTCCCGTTCGATCGCCGAGCTGGGCATCTACCCCGCGGTGGACCCGCTCGACAGCTCGAGCCGCATCCTCGATCCCCAGTTCGTCGGCGAGCGTCACTACCAAGTGGCCATCGGCGTGCAGAAGACGCTGCAGCGCTACAAGGCGCTGCAGGACATCATCGCGATTCTCGGCATGGACGAGCTGAGCGAAGAGGACAAGCAGATCGTCGGCCGCGCGCGCCGGCTGCAGCGCTTCCTGTCGCAGCCCTTCTTCGTGGCGCAGCAGTTCACCGGCTTCCCCGGCAAGTACGTCAAGCTGGAGGAGACGGTGTCCTCGTTCGAGCGGGTCCTCGCCGGCGAGTTCGATCAGCTTCCCGAGCAGGCGTTCTACATGGTGGGCGGCATCGACGAGGCGGTGGAGAAGGCCAAGAAGCTCGCGAGCTCGTGATGCAAGTCACGGTTATCTCTCCCGAGGCCTCTATGTTCGACGGTGAAGCGGACGCCGTCGTGGCGCCTGCGTTTGACGGCGAGGTCGGCATCTTGCTGAATCACGCACCGTTCATGACGTTGCTGGGCGAGGGAACGCTGACCGTACGACGTGCGGATGCCGTGAGCCGCTTCGAGGTGCGCGGTGGGTTCCTCCAGGTCGTGGACAATCGAGTGCGCGTGGTCGCCGAACACGTACAAGGAGAGTCGCATGCGTCGTAACGTTTGCGGTGGGATCCTGGTGCTCGCGCTGCTCGGAGGCGCCACCGGCACGTCGGCGGCGCAGGAGACCGGGACGCCCATCTTCAAGGCGCCGTACCGCGCCTTCACCAGCCATGAGGTCGGCGTGTCGCTGTCGGACCCCGGCGAGGGCGTGAGTTTCGCGCTCGAGGGGTTCTACCGCTACGGCAAGGATGCCAACGATTTCAGCCTCCGCGGCGGGTTCGCCGACCTCAACGGGTCGGGCGGCACCCGGCTCCTGGTCGGCGGTGACTTCCGGACCCAGGTCCTGAGCTACAGTGAGAGCTTCCCGCTCGACGGGTCGCTCACCTTGGGCGTGGGGGCGAACGTCGGCGACGGGCCCGACGCCTATTACATCCCGGTGGGCGTCTCGCTCGGCCGTCGGTTCGAGCTCGAGGGCTCGAACACGACCTTCGTGCCGTACGCCCACCCCGTCATCGTCCCCCGGTTCGGCGGTGGCGACAGCCAGGTGGACTTCGCGCTGGGCCTGGGCGTGGACATCCGGTTCAGCGATCAGTGGGCCATCCGCGCCAGCGGTGGCATCGGCGATATCGATGGGGTCGGCATCAGCGTGGCCTATCTGCGCTGAGTGCTGGTGCTCCCCGAGACGCCCGGTCGCGGATCTTCCGCGGCCGGGCGTTGTCGTACGGGACGTCGGTGATTTGACTTCCTTCGAAGTGCCCGAGTACCTTGCGGCGCCGTTTCAGCCACCCCGATCCAAGCATTCTGTTGCTGCGGAGGAAGCATGAGGAAGCCTGTGCGCGCCATGGTCGTTCTGGCCCTGACGCTGGGGACTGGAGCCGGAGTGGCCCCGCTCGCCGCGCAGAATCCCGGGCTGCCGGTGTACAACCTCGGTGTGCCCCGCGGCATCGGCCTGTACGGCGATGTGGGCTTTCCCAACGAGGCGGCGGGGAAGGGCACGGCCTACGGCGCCACGGTGCGGGCGGGTTTCGGCGACCTGGGGGTCACGGCCACGGTCTCCGCGGACAATCCCAAGGGCCCGGCGGGGAGCGACGCGGCGGTGGGCGGAACACTCAACTTCCGCCTCCTGGGCGGGCCCCTCGTGCCCTTGTCGGTTACGCTACAGGGTGGAGCGAGCTACTCGAAGCCCGGCCAGGGCGCGCTGGAGACCAGCCTCTATCACTTTCCGATCGGCATCGGCTTCGCGCTGGTCATTCCCAATCCCGTGCTGGCCATCCGCCCCTGGCTCGCACCCCGATTGGACATCGTGCGCATTAGCGCCGGGGGCGCCTCCAACACGGACACCAACTTCGGCCTCAGCGGCGGGCTGGAGTTCAACCTGCTGAACGGCTTCGGGATTCAGGCGGCGTACGACCGCGTCTTCGCCAAGGATGCGGCGGACCCGGGGACGTTCGGGCTGGGCGCCCACTACACGTTCCGGGTGCCGGGTCTGTGAGGGCGGGAAGCGGCGTCCTCGCGCTGCTGGTGATTACGTTGCTCACCGGCTGTGCGGAAACGTTCGACGCCGCGGCGTTGGGGGTGCCGGCCACGATGGCCTCGCCGGCCGGGAGTCCGCCGGCCGGCGACCGGTTTCAGGTCTCGAGCAAGGCCGTATTCGGCTTCTGGGGCCTCGTCAACGTCAAGCAGCCCTCGCTTCGGAAAGCGCTCGGTGCCCAGCTCGGTGGAGGCAGCGGCATCGCCGACGTGAAGATCCGGAGCCGGAGCCGCTTCACCGACATCCTGTTCACCGTGCTGACGGCCGGGCTGCTGGTCCCGCGGAGCGTGACGTTCGAGGGGGTCGTGACGAAATAAGCTCGGCCAGCATCTCCGCCGAGCGCCGTGCCGCTCCCTGGCCGTTGGCAACGACGGCCGCCGCCCGCCGCCCCTGCGCCCCACGCTGGTCTTCGTCCGTCAGCCACCGCTCCCAGATCTCCACCAGCGCCGTCACCGCCGCCGGGTTGCCCACCGGCAGGGCCGTTCCGCCGCCGACCTCGAGCAGCAGGCCGGCGTCGCGGCTCTCTCCCCAGCGCGGGCCGAAGCACACCGGCACCGCCCAGGCGGCGGGCTCGAGCACCGAGTGCAGGCCCGCGCGTCCGAACCCCCCGCCGACATAGGCCATGGTGCCGGCGCCGTAGAGCGTCGCCAGCGCGCCGACCCGATCCACCACCAGCAGCGGCACCGCGCCCTCAGCCGCGCTGAGACGGACGGGCCCAGGAAGCCGAAGCGCGACGGCGCGACGATCCAGCGCGGTCAGGTGGTCTGGGGTGGGCTCGTGCGGCACGACGATGAGGCGCGCGGTCGGATGACGCTCGAGAATGCGGGCGAAGGCCTCGAGCAGGACCTGCTCGTCCGCGGGCCAGGTCGAGCCGGCAACCAGCGTGGCCCCGCCTGCCCCGAAGGCCAGCAGCGGGTCGCCGGGCTCGACGGCGGCCACCCGCGCGGCCACACTGTCGAAGCGCGGGTCGCCGGTGACCCGGATCCGTGAGCGCGGAACGCCCAGGCTGGCCAACCGCTCGGCATCGGCGTCCGAGATCGCCCCGGCCACGCGGACGGCGGCGTACCCCGGCCGGAGCAGCTCGCGCGCGGGCCAGCGCAGCCGACTGCTCCCCGGGCTCACCGTGGCGGCGACCAGGGCGACGCCGGTGCCGCGCGCCTCCGCGCGGCTGGCGAGCTCGGGCCAGAGGTCGAGCTTCGCGAATACCAGCAGGTCGGGCGCCAATGCGTCGAGGACGCGATCGGCCGCGGCGGGCGTGTCGTAAGGGAGGTAGTCCACCACGTCCACGCGTAGGCGCCGCGCCAGGGGCTCGGCGGACGGGCTGAAATGGGTGTAGGCGATCTGACAGGCGGGCACCTGCTGGCGAAGTTGCTCCAGCACGCTCTCCGCCTGCCGGCCCTCGCCCACCGACGCCGCGTGAAACCACACCAGCGGCCGGTCGTAATTCCGTCCCGACGAGGCCCACCAGGCGAGGCGTTCGGCCGCCTGACGGCGGCGGCGGTGGCCCTCCCCCACCTTGGTGTCCACCAAGCCGACGATGGGGACCAGCGCGGCGCCGAGCCGCAGGGCCGCGCGATAGCTCCACGAGGTGGGGGGCATGGCGGCAATATAAGAGGCGGATCGGCTTCTCAGCGGCCTCCCGCCCTCGTTGCCCCGTAACCCCCTTGCCCTCACACCCTGACCATTCTTACTCTTCAGTCACGCAGCACATGTTCCACCTGCTACCGAGGAGGTGATCCATTGTCTACAGAGTCAAGGGTCGCCTGCGGCTGCTAATCAGCACTGCATGCTAAGACCCGGGCGACACTTCGAACCTGGGGGGGCCGCCAAGCGCGGCCCCTTTTGCTTGCCCCTGTATCCCACCGCATGACCCTCGCTGCCACCACGAGCCGCTACTGGCGGGCGAGCCGGGCTCCGCGCTATAGCCTGAGCTTCGCGTTCCCGTTGCTGGTGGCGTACGAAACCCTCGCCTTCACTCTCTCGCATCAGGCGATGACCGGCGTGCGAAACGGCGCCGACGTGCTGCTCAAGAGCGCCTTCCTGCTGCTCGGCGGGCGGGATGGGCTGATCGTGTTTGGCGTGCTGTTGGTGGGAACCGGGGCGGTGCTGGCCTGGCGCGACCGGCGTCGGTCGGGCCCGGTCGAGGTCCGTGTCTTCTTGCTCATGGCGCTCGAGTCGGTGCTGTACGCGCTGCTGTTCGGGCTGGTGGTGGGCACGCTGACCGGCCTGCTGCTCCGCCCGTTCCATCCTCTGGTGGCGGCGGCCGCCAGCCCCGCCGTGCTTCGAGGGCAGGTGGGTACGCCGGGTCTGGGGTTGGCGACCCAGCTCATGATATCGCTCGGGGCCGGCATCTACGAGGAACTGCTGTTCCGGGTGCTCCTCGTGGGAATGCTCGCGTGGATGGCGCGGCGTCTGTTCGGCTGGAGCGCCGGCGCGGCGGGGAGCTTCGCCACCGTAGTCGGCGCGCTCGTCTTCTCCGCCTTTCACTACGTCGGTCCCTACGGCGACCGCCTCGAGCTCGCGTCGTTCACCTTTCGCGCCATCGCGGGGGTGATGTTCAGCGCGCTATACCTGCTCCGCGGGTTCGGGATCACCGCCTGGACCCATGCGCTGTACGACGTGTTCCTGGCGCTGCTCGGACGCTAGGCCCGTGTCCGTCGCCTTGAGCTAGCGCCCTTTCAGCCTCAGGATTGAATCCAGCACCTGCCGGAACACCGCGATCGGCTGCGCTCCCACCAGCAGGCCGCCCTCGATGTAGAACGTTGGCGTGCTCTCGGCGCCCGAGCGCGAGGCGCCCTGCGCGTCGGCGCGGATGACGTCCTCGGTGGACGGCGACTGCAGGCAGGCGAGCAGCGCCGGCTTGGACAGCTTGGCCGAGTCGGCCAGGGTGAGGAAGAACGCCGCCGGCTCCTTGAGCGGTGCCCACACGTCCTGGTGCTGGTAGAGCAGGTCGTGCACCCGCCAGAAGCCGCCCTGCTGCGCGGCGCAGAGCGCCACTTCCGCCGCGGCCGCCGCATTGTGGTGGATGCTCGTCAAGGGAAAGTTCACAAAGGCCCAGCGCACGCGGCCGGTCGCGACGTAGGCCGAGTCGATGGCCGGAAAAGTGTTGAGCGCGAACTCTCGGCAATACGGGCACTGAAAGTCCGACATCTCGTACACCGTGACCGGCGCGGACGCCGACCCGCGGATCCGGCCGGCCAGAGGATTCCGCGCCGTGTCGCTCCTGGCCTGATTCGGCTTGCCGGCGTCGCTCTTGGGAGCGCTCCCCCCGGCTCTCGCGCTCGAGTCGGAAACGGGCTTCTGGGCCGCGAGCGTCCCCACCGCGAGCCCGACCAGCATGAGCGCGATCACCGCGCTGCGTGGCATCCGGAATCTCCTAGTATCGCGGCTGTCGTCGCGCGGTGCGACTCGACAGCAGCAGGGTGTCGCCGGCTGGCGCCGGCACGTTCCAGTACCACTCCGCGTTGGGGTCGGTGGCGTCCCAGCTGCGGGCGTAGATCCACCACCGGCCGGGCCGGAGCGTCAGGTGCGCCCAGCCGTCCGCACCCGTCGTATCCGTGACCGGCTCGCGCCCCACTTGGCGGGCGAGTGCCTGCACCAGGCTGTCGTACCCCTGGTAGGTGCTATCTTCCCACTGACGCATCCGCAGGCGAAGGCTGTCGCCTCGCTCGCTGAAGCTGCGGCGCTCGTGGTCCAGCGCCACCCGAGCCTGGTCCGCTCGCGCCTGGGCCGTTCGCAGCGAGTCCGTGAGCCGGCCGAACACCGCATAGTGCTGGGCATAGGCCGGCGCATCGCGGGGCAAGGAGTCGAGGCTTGCCTTGGCCGCCGCCAGCGAGTCCTTCAGGTGGGTGAGCCGGATGGTGGCGGTGGAGTAGGCCGCGAACGGGCCTCGGAACGCGGCGAACAGGCTTTCGATGGGGGCGGTCGGCGGCCGCGGCGTGCGGGCGCGCTGCTCGAGCGACCGGAGCACACTGTCGCGGTCG